>JALYOO010000004.1 GCA_030856845.1 Gemmatimonadota bacterium | reverse complement strand
GAGCAGATCGTCGGCGTGACCGTGTGCAGCACGCGCCAGAAAATCGGCAGTGGCCGGTGCCACGACGAACAACGACGCGTCGCGTGCCAGGCGAATGTGATCGAGGGCGTTACCCGCCCCAAAAATTTCGGAGTAGGATCGTCGGCCCGTCACGGCTTCAAAGGTGATTGCTCCGACGAACTCCTGGGCCGCGCGCGTCATGACGACATCGACTTCGGCTCCCGCCTGTGTCAGGAGCCGTGCGAGCATCACCGACTTATAGCTGGCGATCCCCCCGGTGATACCGAGGAGAACGCGGCGGCCGTCAAAGGGCCGCACCGTGTCTATTCCGTGCGGCGGCGCGGAACGACGCGGTATTCGATTTCGCCCTCGGTCAGATCCTCCAGGGCGCGCGTCGTCAGCTTCTTCTCTCCCGGCGCGGAACGATCGCGGGGAAACTCGTTGAGAACTCGCGCGAATTTCGCAGCTACGAGAACTCCCAGATACTTGTTGGTCGCGTGCTTCGCGACGTCCGTTGGAATGAAAACCTGCATTACCGCTGACTCCTGTTCATGGTTGACAACTCTTCTTCGAGATCGGCAAGCATCACCTCGACGATCGCCTTCACATCCCCGGCCCTGCCCATTCTTGCCGCTTCCGCATCGATGATTCCCGAAACCGCTCTCACGGCGCGCTCCAGGTCATCGTTCACGATCAGGTACTGATAAAAATCCACCGACCGGAGCTCGGCAACCGCGCTGCGAAGCCGTCTCGTCAGGGAATCCTCGCTCTCGGTACCTCGCGCCCGAAGGCGATCCAGCAACACCCGCGCGTCCGGAGGCAACACGAAAACCAGCACCGTTTCCGGATACGCCTCCCTGAACTGGCGCGCACCATTGACATCGATGTCCATCACCACCTTTCTGCCGCTGGCCAGAACCTTTCCAACTTCGCGGCGCAGCGTTCCGTACATCTCTCCGTGCACTTCGGCCGATTCGGCGAAATCGCCGCTGCGGGCCGCCGACACGAACTCCGTCCTTGTCAGAAAATAGTAGTCCCGCCCCTCTTCTTCACCTTCTCTCGCCGTCCGCGTGGTGCACGACACGGAGTAGCCCACGTCGCTGCGGAGCTTGAGCAGCTCCCGCGCAATCGTGGTCTTCCCGCCGCCCGACGGTGACGACAGAATGACCGGAAACGCGGTCACTCGATGTTCTCTGCCTGCTCGCGAATGCGTTCCAGCTCTTCCTTGATGAGCACTACCTCAGCGAGGATCAGCGCGTCACTGGCCTTGCTTCCCAGCGTATTCGCTTCTCTCACCATCTCCTGTAGAAGGAAACCAAGCCGCTTGCCGACAGGCTCGGTACCCCCCCGGCTGACAGATTCGCGAAACGATACCACGTGGCCCGCAAATCGATTCAGCTCCTCCGCGATGTCGAGCCTGTCGGCCATCACCGCGACTTCCTGCGCCAGACGCTGAGGATCCACGCTGACAGCTCCTGCAAGCTCGCGCACCGCCTTCTTCATCCGATTGACCTGCTCCGCCAGACGCGCCGGTGCGCGTGCAGCGATGCGCGTCAACGACGATTCAACGAGATCTATCCGCTCGAGCAGGAATAGCGACAGACGCGCCCCTTCCTCCCCGCGCATCCGCCGAAGCGCGACGACTGCGTCATCCACGATCGCGAGCAGCTCCTGCACCGTGCCCTGCGCGATGTCTTCAGTGCCCACGTTGATGACATCCGGAAGGACCAGTATGCTGGCGACGTCGAGGTGATCGCTGAGTCCGTGCCGCGACTGAAGATCCCGAAGCGCCGCGACATACTCCCCGAACCGCTCCTCGTTGATCCCCGCGTGCCGCCCCGCATCGCGATCGATCCGCGCCGTGAGCGAAACATGACCCCGAGCAACACGCTGTCGCAGCAATTCCCGGACTTCGCCTTCCCATTTCGTGAAGCCGCCAGGAAGCTTGAGGCTGGGATTGAAGAAACGATGGTTCACCGTTCTGATCTCGACGCTGACCGCAAACGTTCCAACCTTTCCTTCGGCCGATCCGAAGCCGGTCATGCTCGATATCATACGAGGCCACGTAAGTTAAGGCCTGACAACGACATTGTCAATTCCAGAACTCCCATCTGACACCGTAGATGTTGATCGCGCGCGGCATGAAAAAATCAGGCACGATCTGATGATTGCGGCCAACCAGATTGCGGACCTGATACGAGATCACCCCACGCATTATCCGTATCTCGAGCAGCGCCGACGCGATCCCGCTCGAAACGGCGATACGCGAGCCGTTAGCCAGCGGAAACTCGACGGGGCTTCGGTGATCGAATACGAAGACGGCCTTCAAGCCGAAGTTGCCGCTCGGGAATCGAGACAGCCAGCTGGTGATCAGGTTTACCTCCGACCGTGTCTGGTACCCGGGGCGATAAGGCCCGGCGTCCTCCCATCGAGTTGCGAGCAGGTCGACGCCCAGGTCCTGGTAGATTCGCCCGCGCAGCGCGACGTACTCGCCGCGGCGCGTGCCGAACGCTCGTGCGACATACGCCGTGTCGAATAGCGGTAGCGCTGCGACGAAC
>JALYOO010000002.1 GCA_030856845.1 Gemmatimonadota bacterium | reverse complement strand
GTGCTGACCGGGTGGTACGGCATTTGTCGGGCAAGGGCGTGACCGCTACAGCGATGCACGCTGACAAGTCACAGGTTGAGCGCATGCGGGCTCTGGAGGAATTCAAGAGCGGAAAAATTCGTGTGCTCGTCGCCACCGATATCGCGCAGCGCGGTCTCGACGTGAGTGGAATCAGTCATGTGATCAACTACGATGTTCCTCAACAGCCGGAGGACTACGTCCACCGCATCGGTCGAACAGGCCGCGCGGCAGCGAGCGGAGACGCCTTCACTTTCATGGCGCCGGACGAGATCGCGATGGTGCGATCCATCGAGAGGATCATCGGCGAGCCGATCCCTCGGATTTCGATGCCCGGCTACGACTTCGGTTCCGTGACCGGCGAGCTCGAGGGCGTGAGAGCTGCACCCGTGTCAGTGGCTCGCCGCCGCCGGCGCTAGAAGCGTACCCTCCCCAGCCGGGAGACAATGAGTGTATCGGCAAACCGGCCACGCGATACGATCATCGTGAGGTTCGCCGCACCGTAGCCCGTTCCCGTGGCGGAGTAGGTGATCGATGTGCGGTTCGTTGCCAGCTCGACGTCATGTGCCGCCGTGATTTCCCTTCGCTGCAGAGTATCCTGTCCGGCGACGACAACGATCGTCCCGCGAGCTGGATCTATGTCCAGACCTATCCGTGAACCGCGGGCGATAGCGATGTGCCGGGCGGTCGAGAACAGCGAAGCGATTTCGATCACCGCGCCCCGAACCCGGATGGTGTCGAGAAACCGGCCGGCGCGCGGCATGGTGATCGCCGAGAGGACACCGACTACCGCCAGGACGATCGACATTTCGATGAGGTTGAAACCGCGCAGGCGCGCGTGAGCGGGAAGTGGTGAGTCTTTCATTGACCTGATGAGCTAACCGGATTACGCGGGTCGATCGTCACCCGAACGTTTCGCCTGTGAGCCAAAGGTTGCCGGCGCAGGGCCCGGTGATTGCAGCCATATTGTTCGCTGCGGATCGAGCCAGGGCGGTCCCGCGCGCCATGTCATGTCTCGATGAGCCTACGGATCCCGCAACTGAGGCGCGAAGATGAAGATCGAGATCGAATACTGCACTGTTTGAAACTACCAGCCCCGAGCCGCCGGTCTGGCGGCTGAGCTCAGTGAGCGCTTTCCGTCCGCGACGATCGATCTCATTCCATCGCGATCCGGGCGTTTTGAGGTGATTCGAGATGGCGTACCAGTGTTCGAGAAGTCGAAGCTGGGCCGGCACGCGAAGCCGGGCGAGATCGTGCGCCTCCTTTCAATGGATTGAAGGCGGCTCGGCGTCCTATCTGCTTCGGAAATGTGTCCGGAAAGGGGGACACCGGGGCTTTGGCGGGACTGCAGAGATAGTCACTAAGTCGTTGTAACGAAACACCTTACTGGATTTGTCGCCAATGGCATTCCTCCTGCTAATACACCTGGCATGACAATCCTTTCGTTCTCGCGGGGAATCGCGGGGAAGATAAATAGATGGTGGTTCGCTCTCCTCGCCGTTGGGATCCTGACGGCGGGGAGCTCGGCGAACGCTCAGGGTATTCCGCGTGGAGTTCTCGACCGGCTTCCAGGGATACCTCAGCAGGATCGGCGGCCGATCGTCCCTCCGGCTTATCGCCCGCCTGCCGGAATGTGTCGGATCTGGATCGACGGCGTTCCGCCTGGCCAGCAACCCGCACCGACGGATTGCGTCACTGCGGTTCGCAACCGGCCAGTCAATGGCTACGTGATCTTTGGCGACGATGTGCCTCGGCGTGGCAACGACAAGCCCAAGAAGTCAAAGGAGAAAAAGGGCGATTCTCCTTCTTCTGAATCCTAAGGAGTTACGATGAAACGTCTTGCATTTGTACTCAGTTTCGCGGCCGCTGCCGCACTGGCATCGCCCCTCGCGGCCCAGAACAACGACGGCCCGTGGTGGGATCCGGGGCGTAACGGATCAACCAGCGGACGTGTGGACGACCGCAACGGAACGATCTACGACAACCGCGGCGTCTATCGCGACGGCAACAGAAATCGCGCCGACGGCCAGTGGCACACGGACTCGCGCGATCGCAATGGGAACATGATTTACGTACGCCGGCGCGTGAACTCGAACGGCGATCTGGTTATCGAACGCGCACGACGCGATCGCAACGGTCGCTTCACGATCATCAACCGGAGAGTTGTCGATCACAACGTCCGCAATGACCGCGTGCGCAGCGACCGCAGCGACCGCCGCGACGATGATCGATGGGAAGATCGCGACCGCGACGGCCGTAACGACCGCTGGGAGCAGAACGGCGGGCACGACAACGGCAGGCACAACGGCAAGTACAAGGTGAAGAAGAACAAGCGTTGAGCTGACATGGTCCGAGCAGCGCAGGACGGGTCCCGGGAGGAGCGATTCTCTCGGGGCCTCGCGCGCCTCAAGGTCCAGCGACCGCGACGAACGCGTCGATGATTAAGGCGAAGCCCGCCCGAGATGACCAAGCTCCTGAGAATGACCGATTGGATTTGCATCGGCCGAGAGTGGGAATGCTCGCACGTCTGCGACCTCGGACCGCCGAAGCCGAGCTGCGGTGACAACCTGTCCCCCGGCGACAACGTCGGTCTCCGCCTGGATGAGAAGATCGGCTTCACGGAACAAAGCCGTCGCGGGGCGCAGCATGCCGCGGAACGCTCCAACGCATCAGCCGAAACAGGCATGTGCCGCCCTCGAGCGTTAGCTCGCACCGTTTGGGAGTGGTCCTTCGACGACTTCATTTTCGACCAGAACGATGCGGACCTGCGTAGTACCCACGTTCTCCGCATAGTGGCGCGGCAACGCTTCCATCCACACCGCCGTCCCTTCGTTCTCGTCGCTAGGGATGGCTTAATCGCCGATCGCGGACGGCCCGTATGATGTCGATCCATACCCTCATTATAGGGCCCACAAGGCGACACCCTACTTCTGCCGCACCAGCACCAGCATCGTTGCGTTCTGCGACCCCGGTGGCGTCACGAGCTGTCCCCCGATCATCGTCCGAAAGTCGGCGCCCGTGTTCGAGAGCCACAGCGTGTCGCCGCTGATGCGGAAGACATATTTGTCGGATCCGCCCGACATGAAGTTCGGGCTCCGGGCGACGACCGGGCGAATTGTGAGAGTAGAGTCCGCGATCGCGTATGTTCCGGTGTTGGCGACGAAGGAATCGTACGCCGCGAGTTTCTCGGGGTCCGTGACACTATCCTTCGCGGCCAGCGTGCGCGGCTGATTGCCCGTGACGCGCATAATGCTGTAGTGCTTGTCGCCAAAGAGATAGACACTTGGCTGCACCATCGTGTTGGTTGCGGAATCCGGGCCCGTCACTCGGACACTCACGATGCTCCACGCCCCTTCGAGGGGCGGCTCGGGGGATTCCGCCCCTTCGCATGCCGTGAGCAAGGTTGCCGCGAGAGCTGCGAGCGCGATCGGCGCCGTCGTGTGCACGTTCATGAGGCTCGCTCCACCGTTAAGGGAAACGACACGAACACTCCAATAAGGCGCGTTTGGAGCGAATTGCAAGAGCGCCGGTTCGCGATTCGGCTGTCACCGTGAGCGAACGACATAGTGGCGAACGTCATGCCGATCGGCCCTGGATGGCGAGCGTAGCGAGCCAACATTAGATCGCTTGTCGGCATCAGCGAGCCTCTGAAAGTCAATTGACGAGAGACACAACCCGATCCTCGTCCGTTCGTGACGGACGGTGATTTTTTGTGCGCTAACGAATCGGCTTCCCGCCTCCGCACCGTTTCTGCGTCGCTGATTCAAGAACGCTTCGCCCGCGGCGAAGTCGTCTTCAAGCGCCTCTTCGTCCGGTGAGGACACGAGCATCTGTTCGAAGGAGGTGGCCCATTCGTGTTACCGGGTGGATGGCTGTCCTCCGTTACGTCACCGCTCCCATTCGCTGAACCGGGCGCACCTCCGACCAGACTTCTTTTCCCCGACGGGCGAGCCACTCCTCGTAGCTCAGCCCGCCTTCTCAAGTTCCTCGCCCGTCGCGGATTGTCTTTCGGGAAGGCACCAACTTGTGCAGTCGCATCTCAAGTGGCTGCTGCATCTGACCACCGAAAACAGCCCGCTCGAACAGCACGACCGTCTAATCTTCCGCGAATACCACGCATTACTGCTCTACAAGCTCGAGCGGCGTGACGAGCTGGACCGTCAGATCGAACAACTCGCTCTGCTTCCCAACATCGCGCCGATGGTCGAGCGACTGCAGTGCTTCCGCGGCATCTCGCTTCACTCGGCGATGGTACTCGCTACAGAGATCGTCGATTGGAGAAGATTCGAGCGTCCGT
>JALYOO010000001.1 GCA_030856845.1 Gemmatimonadota bacterium | reverse complement strand
CCGGGTATGGAGATTGCCCCGGCTCGACCTCATATTCTACCCTTTAGAGCGGGCAAATGCCCGCTTTATTTCTGCCCGGCACCCTGGAACATCTTTGTGATGTGGCGCCGGGTGCCTCGAAACTCACCCAATGAAAGAATCTGAAGGCCTGTATCGCTGGTTTCGTTTGATCAAGAGGTCGGTCATTGGAACGTTCATCGCCATCCTCGTTCTTGGGATAGTCGGGTACACGGTATTCATGCGAACCGTCGATGCGCGCGGAGCATGGCGAGCCGCGGCGCGCGAGCTCAATGGCGGCATGCTTCATTACGGGGAGCGTGTGGAGCGGTACGCCAAGGCGTTCCAGCGACGTCCCTCAGACTACTACCGAGCCTCGAATGGTCTGCTCGTTGCCACCAACGATCGAGTGATTTTCATCGGGATCACACCGAGCGACAAGTTCGAGACGGAAGATGCCCCACCGACCATACTGCAGTACGAGTTTCCCAACGATACGATGCTCTCAGTGGACAAACGGCGGCTTTACTTCCTGACCGCCAGAGGCGTCCACGTCGAGCACGGGGATAGCCTGGTTCAGGAATTCGCTGCGTCCCGCGGAGACCACTCTTCGATGGACAGCCTCATCGAGCATGTCAGCAGGCGGTTGACGGCCCAGCGGGTAGAGGCGGCGAGAGAGCGGCAGCTGCGGGCGGCGGTTGCCGCGCTGATACGGGAGCCGATCTACTACGTGGTCAAGCGAGGCGACGCCATCTCGAGCATCGCGAAACGGTTCGACGCAACTTCCGAAGACATCAAGAAGTGGAACAACCTGCCGAGCGACCGCGTTCGGATCGGTGACCGTCTGGTGGTGAAGCCGGAGGGACCGCGCCCCGAACGAGCGCCTTCACCTACGGCTGCAACCGGTACCCCGCCTTCCACACGGTGAGAATGTGCCGCGGGGTGGAAGGGTCGCTCTCCAGCTTCCGCCGCAGCTCCGCAATGTGAATGTCAACCGTGCGCGTCATCACCTCGGCTTGATGACCCCATACTTCCTTCAGCAGCTCCAGGCGAGACACTACGGCTCCGCGCCGTCGAACCAGCGCCAGCAGAAGATCAAATTCCTTTGGAGTCAGCGCCACCTCCGCAAGACTCCGCTTGACTGAGCGGGCTCGCGTGTCGATCGTGACTTCACCGAACTGCTCGACCGCGTGGTCCTCTTCACCCTTTTTGTCGCCAGCCTTTGCTCGTCTGAGGATCGCCTGAACCCGCGCCAGCAGCTCGGATAAACTGAACGGCTTGGTGACATAGTCGTCGGCGCCGAGGCGAAAACCGAACACCTTATCGGCTTCTTCTCCACGCGCGGTGAGAATCAGGACCGGGACATCCCTGCCCTCCGATCTCAGCCGTTTGAGAATCGTGTAACCGTCGATTCCCGGCAACATCAGATCGAGCACCACCAGATCCGGACTTCCGGCCCTCGCCAGCTCCAGTCCCCGCGTGCCGTCTTCCGCCGCTTCGACATCGTAACCTTCGGACTCGAGACTTCGCGTCAGTCCGAACGCCAGGTTGGCGTTGTCCTCGATCACCAGGACTTTCGTCATGCGGTCGCTCCGGCTGCTGGTTTTGGCTCCGCGGCCGGTGCACCGTAATCGGAGTGACTCTCACGCGGAAAATCCACCACGAACCGCGCACCGCCTCCCGCCGCGTCCTCCACCCATGCGCGACCCGCATGAAGCCGGACGAGCTCGCCCACAATCGACAGACCGATGCCGCTCCCACCCGCGGCTGATTCAGCCTCCCGCCCAAGGCGATAGTAGGGCTCCCATACTTTGTCCCGCTCGCCCTTTGGCACGCCCGGACCCTTGTCTTCGACGGATATCACGACGCGATCGCCCTTTCCGCTCAGCTCGACACTGACGGTCTGACCAAGCGGGCCATATTTGACGGCATTGTCGAGAAGATTCACCACGATCTGTCGCAATGCGCGGGCGTCCACCCGCGCGACGAGACCCGGCTGGATACTCGACCGTATCTTCGCGCGGCGAACGCGTGCCAGCGGGGCAAATGCGTCGATGGCGGCCTGCATCTCGCTATCCATCGCCAGCGGCTCCGCTACGACGGTGTTCCTGCCGTGCTCCGAGCGGGCGAAGGCGAGGACATTCTCTACGAGGTAGGTCAGACGCTGCGACTCTTCGTCGATAATGCTGAACGATCGCTCACGCTCCTGCTCGGACCGTAGTTGCCCGTTGCGCAGCAGCTCCGCGAACAGGCGAATCTGGGCGAGCGGAGTTCTCAGCTCGTGCGACACTCCCGAAACGAAATCGACTCGGAGCTGGGCCAGCTGCTGCTGCCTTCGCATCTGCACTACCGCCGCAGACACGAGCCCGGCAGTCAGCGCAAACAACCCCAACAACATCGGCAGGCGCGAACGCGGAAGGCCTCCTACCACGAGCCGCGGCGCAATATCGGAGCGCAGCGAGACTGCGAGACGCATGCTTCCGAATCCGTCGTCGAGCGAGTCGAGGACAGTGAAAGCCGAAGGAAAAGCACGCGAGGCGGAATGATAGACTTCGCCTCCATGCGGTGCCATCGCCACTACCGATAGCACGGAATCCCTGTGGATACCGCGAAGCAGCGACGGCGGCAACAGCGTCGAGCGGCTCATCACATCCGCGAACAGCGGCTGCGCGAATGATCGGGCGTCGGTCTCGAAACCGTAGGTCACCAGCGGACGCCCGTCGAAATCGCGCGATATGACGTAGCAGACGACACGCAGACGCCCGTCGATACTGTCGATGGTCGCGATATACGAATCGTTGGTGACGATGATGCCGAGCTGCCTTGCAGGGTTCCGGTCAGTGGATCCGAATGCCTGCGTTCTCATTGCCGGCGTCTCGAGGCGTCCCGGAGAACGTGAGACAGTGTCGCGCACCCATCTAAGAACGCGCGGCGAAGGTGTCTCACCGGCAACTGCCATCGCGCTGTCGCGCCAGTCGAAGCGGAAGAAGAAACGAACTCCTTCCATGTAC
>JALYOO010000476.1 GCA_030856845.1 Gemmatimonadota bacterium | reverse complement strand
CTCAACGGTAGATCTCTCCCATCACAATGTCGATGCTGGAATTGATCGCGATCACGTAGGACAACAGGTGTCCTTCGACCATCTTCGGAATTGCGGAAAGGTTCACGAATGATGGAGGCCGGATGCGCCAGCGAACCGGCTTCGACGTTCCGTCGGAAACCATGTAGTAGCCCTTCTCTCCCTTTGGACTTTCGACGGCCACATACGCCTCGCCCGCAGGCGGACGCGGCCCTTCCATCACCTGCTTGAAGTGATGAATCATCGACTCCATCTCGCTCGTCGCTTTTGACTTGGGGGGCAGGATGATTCTCGGATCGTCGATGTTCACCGGACCCTCTGGAAGCCGGTCAGCCGCCTGCTGCAGAATGCGCACGGATTGCCGAAGCTCTTCCATTCGGACGAGGAACCGGTCGTAGACGTCTCCGTTGGTGCCGATTGGCACGTCGAAGTCGTACGTCTCGTACTCGAGATAGGGAAAGTCCTTGCGTACATCGTAGGCGACACCGGAGGCGCGCAGCATCGGGCCCGACAAGCCCCAGTTGATGGCTTCCTCGGGCGACATCACTCCGAGTCCGATCGTGCGTCCGACCCAGATGGCATTCCGGGTGAGCATGCGGTCAATTTCATCGACTGTTACCGGGAATGTTCTGATGAATTGCCGAAGACCGTCCATCCATCCCGCCGGAATGTCGGCCGCCATGCCGCCGACGCGCGTGGCGGATGTCGTCAGGCGCGCACCAACCCACGATTCGAGCAGGTTATAGACATTCTCCCGTTCCTGGAATGCCCACAGGAACGGGGTGAACGCGCCAATGTCGATACACGTCGTTCCAAGCCAGACGAGATGCGAGATGATCCTCGACAGCTCGGCAGCGATCACGCGGAGCACAATGCACCGCTCGGTAATCTCTATCCCGAATAGCCGCTCGGCGCCGAGAGCAAACGCGACATTGTTGCCGATCGAGTTCAGGTAGTCCTCGCGATCGGTCCACGGAATTATCTGGTTGTACTGCCGGTACTCACCGATTTTTTCGAAGCCGCAGTGGAGATAGCCGATGTGAGGAATGCAGCGCACCACAGTCTCGCCGTCCAGCTCGAGAACTAGTCGAAGCACACCGTGTGTTGCGGGATGCTGCGGGCCGATGTTGATCAGCATGTGATCGCCCGACAGCTCAGGCTCCATCGAGTCGGGCGCGCCTATCTCGAACGCGGAGCCGCCGTCATTCGTCACGAGGGGCCGCCGCTGCGGCTTTCCGTGAGCGTCGAGGCCCGTGGTGGAGAGCTCCACCTCTATGGTGCGCGTACCGGACGCCATTCTACTCGCCTGTCCTTTCGCCGGACCCGATCCGGCGGCGCATGTCTTCCGGCAGATCCTCGAAAGCGTCAGCGATCGACAGCTCTTCCATCGAGTACTTGGCCTCGGGATTCTGGACGAGCGCCTGCCGCAGCTGCTCCGAACGACTGAACCGGCCCCTGAGCGGGAAATCCTTTCGCAGCGGAAACCCTTCCTTGTACTGCTCCCACATCAGAATCCTTCGGAGGTCCGGATGTCCGATGAAACGGATGCCGAACATGTCGTAGCACTCACGCTCTATCCAGTCTGCCGACTTCCAGATGCTCCACACGCTCGCGACCTGCAGCGGTGCGTTGCGCGGAAGCTGCGTCTTGACCCGCAGAAATCTCCGAAAGGGCAGTGACCGAAGGTGCCATACGACCTCCACGGGACGGTCGAGGTCGCGATACTCGACGGCAGTCACATCACTCAGGAAATCGTAGCGCTGTTCCGGATCGTCATGCAGCCACTGCATCACTTCGAGAATCCGGCCTGGCACGACGATGATCGTCGTTTCGCCCCAGACGACTTCCGTTCGCACGATCGCACCCGGGAATGAGGCGCCAAGCGCGGCGGCGGCTGGATTGACTGCGCCCCCGCGATGCGGAATGCCGTGGGGCGTCACTGGAGCGTCGTTCGCGGGCAAGGCGCTGCCCGCGGTCACGGTCTCGAACTTTCCCGTCACGGCGCGGAGCGTGTCTGGTGGACGGAGTTTCCGAAGGGCTCACCCAGCTCGTCGATCGCGGCGGGCGAGATGTACAGCTGACTCGACGGATCCGGGCTCATCTCGTCGCGCAGCCGGTTGTCCATGCGGCGCTCGTTGAGAACTTTCTCCTGGAGCATTCGAATTCCGTAGATCAGACCTTCAGGGCGCGGCGGACAGCCCGGAACGTAGACGTCGACGGGAATGATAGTGTCGATGCCCTGCACTACCGCGTAGTTGTCGAACATGCCGCCGGTAGAAGCACACGCACCCATCGAGATGCACCATTTCGGCTGTGGCATCTGCTGCCAGATACGCCGGATGATCGGGGCAAGCTTGAACGGAACCCGTCCAGCACAGATCAGAACGTCCGCCTGCCTCGGAGAAAAACTCATTCGCTCCATACCGAAGCGCGCGAGATCGAACCTGCTCGCGGCGGTCGCCATGAATTCGATCGCGCAGCACGCAGTGCCGAAAGGCATCGGCCACAGCGAGTTGGCGCGTCCCCAGTTGACGAGGAAATCGAGACGGGTTGTAACCCATCCCTCGTTTCCCTGTGGCTCATATGAGACCGTACGAGCGTCTGGACGCGAAGCTAATCCCATTGCAGCGCTCCCTTCTTCCAGACATACGCGAGCCCGACGAGCAGTATCAGCATGAATACCAGCATCTCGCCGAGCCCGAAAAACGATACGTTGCCGTCGGGGCAAGCTCCTCTCACCAGCGGCACCGCGCAGGACAGCTGCTTGTAGTAGACGGCCCACGGAATCATGAACACGGTCTCGATGTCGAAGATAATGAAGAGAATCGCGACCATGTAGAACTTCACCGAGAAGCGCTCTCTGGCGTCTCCAAGGGGCGGGATGCCGGACTCATAAGCCATTTGCTTGACCGGAGTCGGGCGGGATCGCACGGTCAACGCCGAGATCGCGATGATCAGCACGGCATTCATGACCACGAATCCAACGAGCATCAGAACCGGCAAGTACGCGCGACTCATTGAGTTCCCGACTTCGTGAAATATTTCACTAACTGTTGATTCAAGAATCTATCGCGACCTACCGCGAGGGCGAAAGGGGACGACGTAGACGGAAATACGTCGTCCTCTTACATTCACCCGCCCGCCATTTTGGCGCCGCCATTGCGCCCTCATTCAACGCAAAATCGCATCCATTCATGTCCATCCAATCCGACCGCTGGATTACCCGCATGGCCATTGAGCACCGCATGATCGAGCCGTTCGAGAACAGCCAGGTGAGGTCGGGAGTCATCTCCTACGGTGTCAGTTCTTACGGCTACGACATGCGCGTCGCCAACGAGTTCAAGATCTTTACCAATGTTCTCAACTCGATCGTTGATCCCAAGCACTTCGATCCGAGATCATTCGTGGAGTTTTCCGGTGACGTGTGCATCGTCCCTCCGAATTCCTTCGCCCTGGCGCGATCCGTCGAATACTTTCGGATTCCCCGCAATGTCGTCACGATCACCGTTGGAAAGTCCACCTACGCGAGATGCGGCATCATCACCAACGTGACGCCGTTCGAGCCGGAGTGGGAAGGGTTCGTCACGCTCGAGATATCGAACACGACTCCCCTTCCCGCCCGCATCTACGCCAACGAGGGAATCGCGCAAGTATTGTTTTTTAAGGGCGAAGAGGAACCGCTGGTGTCGTACAAGGACAAGAAGGGCAAGTACCAGGGGCAAACTGGTGTGACGCTTCCAAAACTGTAGCTGCGGGTCGGCTGCCCTTACGGGATGAAATGAGAAGGACCCTCTTACG
>JALYOO010000470.1 GCA_030856845.1 Gemmatimonadota bacterium | reverse complement strand
ATTACCAGCTGGTCGGGGGCACGGCCTGGCTCTTCTCCCGTCCGGAGCTCGAGAAGAGACTCGACTATCTGTTCGTGGACGAGGCCGGGCAGGTGAGTCTGGCGAACATTGTCGCAACAGGACTGTGCGCTGACAACGTGGTTCTCGTCGGCGATCAGATGCAGCTCGCGCAGCCGACGAAGGGCAAGCATCCTGCCGGCAGCGGAGTCTCCGGACTGGATTATCTGATGGGCGACTGGGCCACCGTTCCTCAAGATCGTGGAGTTTTCCTCGAAAAAACGTGGCGTATGCATCCGCAGCTTTGCCGGTTCGTGTCAGACGCTTTTTATGATGGGCGTCTTCAATCTGCCGAGTGCACCTTTGATCAGAAGCTGGAGCTGAGCGATGACCTGGATGGAGTGCTTGGCCCGTTCGGTCTCAGGTTCGTTTCGGTAGATCACGACGACAACGCGCAGCGAAGCATCGAGGAGGCGACGCAACTCGACCGTGCGTATCGCACGCTCGTCGGTCAGCCGTGGGTGAATGAGAAGGGAGAGAGGCAACCGATCACGATCGACGACGTTCTCGTCGTGAGCCCCTACAACATGCAGGTGAATCTCCTCAGGCAGACGCTGCCAGACGGTGCCCGAGTGGGAACCGCGGACAAGTTCCAGGGTCAGGAGGCGGCAGTCGTTCTCATATCGATGGCCTCGTCGAGCGCGGACGAAGCGCCTCGCGGAATCGACTTTCTCTTTTCGAAGAACCGCCTCAATGTTGCGTTGTCACGAGCGCGATGTCTGTCGGTGATTTTCTGCTCGCCAGCCCTGCTCGACGTGATGTGCGCGGATCTCGAGCGAATGAACCTGGTGAATACGGTGTGCTGGGCAAAGGACTTCGCAGAGCATCCGCAACTATATAGTAGTGACATAGACGCGACTGCCTTGACCCGAGGTTAAGCGGGGGACGACCGTGCTTTCTCAGCGACCGGTTGTTTTTCTCCGCCTGCGCGGTGGTACTGGTAGAGGTACCACGCTGACACCGCGCCCAGAATGTGCCAGATGGCGTGTCCCTGTATCAGGCTTTCAGGCCGGCATATAAGTCGTGTGTAGTCGAGAATCCAGATGAGGAATGCCACGGACAGTATCGCCGCTGCGCAGACGAGATGCTTTGTCGGTGGACGATGTCCGTTCACGCGTCTGGACACCACTTCGATCGCCAGTACCGCTACCACGAGAAGGCCGAACACGAGCCGTCGTACGACTGGTGCCATGTAGAGAACGATCGCGAGGACAACGTTCATCGCAACGTAGGCACCGATGAACTGCGCGGCCGTCAGCTTTCGCAGCCGGTCCAGTCCGGAGATGAGCGCGAACGTAGCGACAAGGTACATGCCCATCACATCTGCGAACTGTTCGCGCAGGCTCAGCGTTGCGTGGAAAAGCGCGCTGCCAATCCCCACAACAAGTAGAGCGAACGCATACAGCAGTGCACGCGCATTTCCGTCTTCAGACACGCTGCCCCGCGCGTTCCTTCCTCGCAGTAATCCTTTCGCCCTGAAAAGCACGACGACCGCAACCACTACGAAGGCAAGCGACGAATAGGCATTTGCCGGTTGTCTTATGCCGCCGCTCCTGACCGCTTCGCAGAAGCATGCGTCCGGCATGCAGGACGCCGGACGGGCATCGTACGTCATTGGCTTGGTGGCATTTATGATACTGGAAATGCCGGGTCAGACTGAAAAGGCCTGCTGGGCGGATTCGCCTTTGGTCAGCGAGTTGTCTCCCACGCTTCGATCACGATATCAATCCAGCGACCCCTGTCACGATGAACCCTACGCCCACAGCGCGCGCGATCATCGCCCCGCGAGGAGCGACTTTCTCCATCAGAACTATTGTCGAAAGCGCTGCCACCCAGACGAGGTTCATCACCCCCGCCACGAACAACAGCGCCATCAGCAGCCAGCAACATCCAACGCAGAATGCGCCGTGCTCGATACCCATCGCGATTGCGCCCCGGCGCCCTTCCCTCCATGACGTGGCCAGGAAACCGAGCGGGCTGCGACAATGTTTGAGACACGTCTGCTTGATCGGCAGCCACTGGTAGACGCCCGCCGCGATCAATATTACCGCACCGGCAACGGGGCTTGGAGCGCGCATGTCTGGTGAAAGCAATGCGAGTGAATGAAGCGCCCACTGCACCAATGCGGCAACCGCGCTGAATGACCACCATACGATGAGGTAGCCGAGCGCAAAGAACAGCACTGGAGTACTCGCGCCGGCCCGTGCGGATCTCGTAGCTCCAATGCGCGAGAAAAGGAGGATCATGGGAGCTGCTGAAGGGAGCATCATGGCCACCATCATCACGGCCCACATTGCGAACAGGAGCCACCCGTCCAGCGCGCTCCAGGTTCCGAGCGATGGCGCCTTCATCGCCATTCCGGCCATACCCTCCCAGCTCATCGAGCCGGGCATCGGCGCCTTGACGAGATAGATCCACGCGGCCGCGACAGTCAGGATGATGGCAGCGAGCGCGATGACATTCGGCCTTCGCGCTGCGGCCTCGACGATTCCGGCACGCAGCTCTCCCTCAGGAAACGTGTCGAAAGTCGACGCGCCTGAAGTCGACAACCCCGGATCCGACACTCCCGGTCTCAGGCCTGGTTCGTCCAGTTCACCTCTGCCACGGAAGCGTATTTGGCCGGATACTCGAACCTGAGACCACTCCACGAGATTTTCATGGTGGTGGTGGTGACGACGTTTCCATCGTTCCAGAAGAATCCACCCTTCGGATACACGATGTGAACCTCCTTCTCCTCGCCGGTGACCGGATCGGTGAGTGGAGTGGCGCGGCACTCGAGCACGTCCGCGATGCTGAACGATGAGCGCGGCCCATCGAGACTCATCTCGATAGGTTTCTGGATCGGACCCTCGAGCTTGGTGACGGTCGCGGCAATGGCCTCCCACGGCATGCCACCCTGTCCGCCGGAACAGATCGTCGCGATCGCGTTCACCTGTTGCGACGTTGCCTTCTCGTCCACGAACAGCGCGACATGGCCATTGCCTTCATGTATCGCGCCCGGATACTTCGCCGCAACAACGAACTTCAAGCCGTTGAGATCGACGTCGCCGAATTTTCCGTTGCGGACTTCAAAGCCGATCAGGAAATCGCACATTCCCTCGTTGGGGAATCCGCCGAACTGGCAGTTGCAGCCGTGCGCGCAGCTGCATGCCTCGAGGCTCATCGCTTTCACCTTGTAGCTCGTGCGCGTGCCTGGCTCCGCGACCGATGTTCCCATTTGTCCCTCCCTTGGATCTCCCGCGGGTTAGGTGTCCATACCCTTCCAGATATAGAGGAATAATTCGCACGCCGGAAAAAAGGAAGAACCGTTCACGGTCAACGCCTGGGTCTCTGCTCAACGCGGGGGGGACGAAATCCCCCTTCGTCACCCTACGCCAGTGGGAGCGCCACGATGAAAGTACTTCCCGATCCCTGTTCGCTCTGCACGCGCAGATCGCCGCCCATTCCGCGCGCAAGATCGCGGCTGATCGCGAGTCCGAGCCCCGTGCCTTCGTGCGGGCGCGTAAGGTCGGCACGCACCTGAACGAAAGGATCGAAAATCGCTTCGAGCTTGTCTGACGGAATTCCAATCCCCGTGTCGCGCACCCTGATCAGTCCAACCGCGTCCTGCATCGCACAGGAGATCTCGATCTGCCCGCCCGCACTGGTGAACTTGACTGCGTTCGAAAGCAGGTTGACGAGAATCTGCCGCAACTTTTCGGCGTCTGCCCTCACGATGAGCGAGCCCGGGCAATCCCCTGAAATAAGAGTGACCCCTTTCACTCGCGCCTGCGGCGCCACAAGCGATTCCGCGGCAACCACAGCCTCGCACACCGAGATATCCTCGGCGTCGAAGTGCACGGTGCCGGTCTCGAGCTTGGCGTAGTTGAG
>JALYOO010000466.1 GCA_030856845.1 Gemmatimonadota bacterium | reverse complement strand
ACCTCATACCCTTCGGCCTTGAGCTGCTTTCCGACCGCCGCGTAGCTTTTCCACGACTTGCGATCGAGGGTAAACACGCGCCTCACGTGCGGATTTCCTTCCAGCACCGGGGCCGTAGCAGGATTCGCCAGCACATCGACTGTATTGCCGACCGATACGCCGGCCAGGACACGGATGATCCCCGTGGCCATGATCATGTCGCCGATACGCTCGTACCTCACAAAAAGAATACGGCGGTCGCGAGCGCTCCAGACGGCGGCAACCGTTCGTGGCCCGGGGAGAGCGCGCGCGATGGCGCGCATCCAGGTCGCCCTCCACGCCTTTTCAATCCCCGTCAGGTTCACCAGTCAACACGAGTTCGAGAAGTTTTCTTGGCGGCTGCGGATCGAATGACTGATGTACGGAAATTCGATCGATGACTACGGGGTCGCGAACACGTACCGACAGCAGCTCTTTCTCCGCCTCGCGCGTCAGCGTCGGATAAAGGCTGAGCGTACAGTGCGGAGTGAACGTAAACCGCGCCTGTTGAAATGGGAGTCCGCTGGTCGCCAGGCGGTCGTGTAACGCTCGCAACGCTCCGTGGGGATCGAGTGGCAGGACGATGATCTCCGTCTGCATGAAGCGCATCGGTACACCGAATGACAGCTCGAGCGGCGCAGTGCTCGATGTGACCGGAAAGAATTTCTCCCTGATCTGATCAGCCGAGACAGAGCCGGCAATCGGGCCGACTCCGGATGATCCGGTAATTGTTACGTGTGGCGACTTGTACCGCGCCAGCCGCGGATCGTACTTCTCGTTAATCCGGCGAATCGTCTCGCCGGCAGCACCGCCTATATCGGCGATCACGAAGATTCCATTCTGCTGCAATGGCTATTTCGCGCCAACCGAGATAAGCGGCAGCCACGCGCCCGTGTTCGAGATCTCCACTCCTGCCCGCAGAAAAGTCTTGTCCAGCTTGTTGCCGGGGTGTGAATGCTGGTAACGGTACACCTTGAGTCCCGTCAGAGTACCGATCGCCGCGCCGGCGAGGATGTCGCTCGCCCAGTGCTGGCTGTCGTACATGCGGGAGACTCCCGTCAGCGTCGCCCCACTGTACATGATCGGTCCAACGATCCATCTCGATCCCGGCCACCATCGTACCGTCTCGCTGGATACGATCGACGCGAACGCAAACGCCATCGTCGCGTGGCCCGAGGGAAACGACCGATAGTCGTCGCTGCGCAATCCCCTTCCGAGCACGAAGCTCGTCGAGTTGGCAGGGTCGACATACGGTCGAGCGCGACCGGACAGCGTCTTGATACCACCTGTGATCGCAGCGGAGAACAGCAGTGCCTCGACACTGTGCAGCCCGAGGTCTTCCAGCCTCCGTTGCCCATCGACACGGCCAACCACGTATAGCGCCGCGCCGGCAATCAGGGCGCCAGGGTGACCGAATACACGAAAGCCCCTCGCGGAACCGTGGAGCAGCCTGTTGGACTGCCGGGCCGGTTGCCTCAGCTGGCCCGTCAGGGATTTGTCCAGCGGCGCAGCGGCGGCTGTCGCAAGCGCGAATCCACCAACGAGAATTGCGTCGGTCCCCGCGAAGACGGGTCCACGCGCGTTGATCGTGTCTCTTGTCTGCGCGCCCAAACCTGCGCTCGTCAGGAGGAACAACGCTGTCAGTCGTGCAGCAGATGCCATCAGCAGCGTGAACCGGTTCGTGTGGATGCCTGACTCTGCGGGTAACGAGTAACGCTCATCATACTACCATCCCCTTGCCGCTCCCTGGTGATTGGGACATATCCTCACGATGCTCAATATCGACCTCTCCGGCCGCCGCGCGCTCGTCGCGGGGGTGGCTGACGATGGCGGATTCGGCTTCGCCATCGCCAAGGCGCTGACCGAAGCAGGCGCCAGTGTTTCCGTGGGAACCTGGCCGCCCGCACTCAACATCTTCATGAACCTGCTCGAGCGCGGCAAGATGGACGAGTCGCGCCGCCTTTCGAACGGCGAGTTGATGAGCTTCGAGAAGATCTACCCGCTCGACGCGGCATTCGACACGCTCGCCGATGCGCCCGACGACATTCGCACCAGCAAGCGCTACAAGGACGTCGGTGATTTTTCCATCGACGGCGTGGCCTCCCGGGTTCGCGACGATTTCGGAGAACAGTCGCTCGACATCGTCATTCATTCTCTCGCCAACGGCCCGGAAGTGAAGAAGCCTCTGCTCGAGACGAGTCGCGCCGGCTACCTGATCGCGGTCGGCACCAGCGCGTACTCGATGGTCTCGATGGTCAGCCGCTTCGCTCCTCTGATGCGTCCCGGCGGATCGTTTCTGTCGCTCACCTACATGGCGAGTGAGAGAGTCATTCCGGGATATGGTGGAGGCATGTCGTCAGCAAAGGCCGCACTGGAGAGTGATACTCGCACGCTCGCCTACGAGGCCGGACGCAAGTACGGTATCCGGGTGAACACCATATCCGCTGGACCTTTCGCCTCCCGTGCGGCGAGCGCCATCGGTATCATCGAGAAGATGGTTTCGTACTGCGCCGAGAATTCACCTCTGACGGAGCCGCTGACTGCCGAAGAAGTCGGAGTGACCGCCGCTTTCTTATCGAGCTCTCTCGGAAGCGGCATCACCGGCACGACCATCTACGTTGACAAGGGGTATCACACGATGGGAATGGCCGTCGCACGCGGCGGGAAATCTCCCTCTCCGGAATAGCTTCTCCTCTAACGATTCAACTACTCATAGTGCCTTTTCGGTACGTCCTCACCTGCGCATTTCTGGCGGTTGCGCAGGGATGTTTCCTGCGCTCGCAGGCGCCTCCTGCCCCTGTTCGTAAGACACCCGCTCAGCTGCGAGCGGATAGTATCGCGAAGGCGGATGAAGCGGCGGGGCTCAAGCCGTACGACAAAGTCGTGACGAGCGCTGCCCAGACCCGACGCGGGATGTTCCTGACACACCGCATCGGCGACACGGTGTACTTCGAGATTCCGCGCCGCGAGCTGAACCGTGACATGCTACTCGTCGGTCGATTTGCCCGCGCTGGCACCGGCACGAGTTACGGCGGCGACGAGTTCACCCGCCGCGTATTGCGGTGGGAACGGCAGGGCAATCGGGTACTTCTTCGCAGTACGAGCTTCGAGATTACGGCTGACTCAACGCTCCCCGTGTACCGCGCGGTTTCACAGGCCAGTTATCCTCCGATCATCGCCACCTTCCAGGTGCGCTCGTACGGCGCTGACAGCGGGGCGGTCGTCGATGTCACATCTCTCTATACGACGAACATCGCCGAATTCGTCGGCGCGCGCGGGTCGTTCGACGAGAAGCGATCGTTCATCGAGAAAGTGAGTGCCTTTCCCGACAATGTCGAAGTAGAGGCGACCCAGACATCGACCCCCGATTACCCACCCGATTCACAGCGCGGGCTCGGCCCCGTTCCAGCGCAGAGCGTTCTCGCGCACTGGAGCATGGTGCGTCTTCCCGCGCGGCCGATGGCGCAGCGCCTATCGGACAAGCGAGTGGGATTCTTCGAGGTAAGGCAAACTGATTTCGGGTCGCAGGAGCATCGATCGGCAACGCGTTCCTACATCACTCGCTGGCGGCTGGAAAAGAGATTTCCCGACTCGGCCCTCTCCGATCCGGTCAGGCCGATTGTCTACTACGTCGATCCCGCGACGCCGAAGCAGTGGATACCGTGGATCAAAAGGGGAATCGAGGAATGGCAGCCTGCCTTTGCGGCAGCGGGTTTCCGCCGTGCTATCATCGCCCGGGAAGCGCCGACTTCCACCGAAGATCCGGAGTGGTCGCCGGACGACATCCGGCACACCGTCGTACGGTGGTTGCCCTCCAGTATCGAGAACGCTGAAGGTCCCCGCATTCACGATCCTCGCAGCGGAGAGATTCTGAATGGCTCGATGCGAATCTTTCACAACGTTCTAAATCTCCTTCGAAACTGGTACTTCACGCAGGTGTCGCCCCTCGATCCACGTGCACAGCGGCTGCCCTTTCCGGATTCGTTGACGGGGCGGCTTCTGCAGTATGTCATCGCCCACGAGGTCGGTCACACACTAGGACTCCAGCACAACTTGAAGGCAAGCTCGACCTACCCCGCCGACAGCGTGAGGAGCGCAACATGGGTGCGGCGGATGGGTCACACTCCCACCGTGATGGACTACGCGCGCTTCAACTATGTCGCGCAGCCGGAAGATCGGATCGCACCGGCCGACCTCGTTCCGCGCGTTGGTCCGTATGACGTGTTTGCGCTCAAATGGGGATACGCGCCCGTACGCGGAGCGCGTTCGCCCGAAGACGAACGGTCGTCATTGAACACTCTTGCCGAGCTGCAGGACACAGTCCCGTGGTATCGTTTCACGACGTCGGGAAACCGGGACGCCGATCCGGGCGACGAGAGTGAAGCAGTTGGCGATGCAGACGCGGTGAAGTCGACTGCATCCGGCATCGACAACATCAAGCGAGTGATGTCTTACTTGCTTTCTGCAACGGTGCGAAAGGACGAGGACAACACCGAGCTGGCGGAGCTGTATGAGCGGTTGCTCGACCAGTGGAGTACCGAGATGGAGCACGTCGTCAACATCGTCGGCGGTTCCGAGTCCCGCGAGAAGTACGGCGGACAGCCTGGGCCCCGCTTCACACCGCTAACGCGTGAACGTCAGCGCGTGGCTGTTCGCTTTATCAATGCCAACGCATTTCAGACGCCGACCTACTTCATCGACCCGCGCGTATTGCGCCGCATTGAGCCGGAGGGAACGCTCCGCCGGCTCGGATCGGCGCAAACGCGTATTCTCGGTGGCTTGCTTGACAATACGCGGCTCGACAGGCTTGCAGAATACGAGGCGATTCCTGTTGCGGGACACATCGCCTATCCCGTCACCGAATTTCTTGGTGACGTTCGACGTGGCATCTGGGGCGAGCTAAGCAACGGACGCGTGCGCATCGACCCCTTCCGACGCGCATTGCAGCGCGCGTATCTCTCGCAGGCGGATGGAAAGCTCAATCCGTCACCCGCGATCGTAATAAGCTCAGGCCCTCCCACCCGGCGCCGGGGGGCGTCATCGATCGGACCAGGCAGCGATGTCCGCGCTCTCATGCGCGGTGAGCTTCTCGAGCTGGACCTGACGCTACGCGCCGCCGCGGGTCGCGCTGCTGACCGGACAACTCGACTCCACATCATCGACG
>JALYOO010000418.1 GCA_030856845.1 Gemmatimonadota bacterium | reverse complement strand
GGGCTGCCGACGGTGAACACCACTCCGATCTCGAACAGCCGGATGTTTCGCTGCATGTGAGCAAGGTTGTATTCAGCGCGGCCCGCCAGCGTGTCGAGAACACTCGAGCGCAGGAACCCTTCGTCTTCCGCGAGTGGATTTCGAACACGGTGAGTTTCCGGACCGGTACGCGAGAAGGGCATCGGGCGCGCCTCCAGAAGCCCTTCGGATACGCAGGCTTCACGCACTCTGCGCGCCGCGATGTACATCGCGGCGTCGGGGGACGTGCCCGGCCGGAACGGCCGAACGTCGGCCGGCAGGGTGTCGTATCCGTTGAGCCTCGCCACTTCCTCGATGACTTCGATCTCGCCCTGTACGTCGGGCCGGTACGAGGGGACAGCGATGATCAACGTGTCACCGTTGCCTGTCGATACAGCAAAGCCGACACTCGAAAGCATCCGCTCGATACTTTCGCGCGGGACGGATTGGCCGAGCACCAGTTCCACACGGCACAGGCGCAGCGGGATGACATGCGGGGAAACTTCCGGTGGACCCGAGTCGGATACCGCACCCTTCCTTCCGCCGGCGAGAGAGACGATCATCTCTGACGCATACTGTAGCAGCGACGGAATCGCGCCGGCATCGACGCCGCGCTCGAACCGGTAACTCGCGTCGGTCGAGAGGCCGAGTTTGAGACGTGTCGCTCTCACGCGACGAGGTTCGAACGCCGCTGCCTCGAGCAAAACGTCGCTCGTCGTGTCGCCCACCTCGCTTCCCTTTCCGCCAATTACTCCCGCGATCGCCTGCGCTCGATCCTTGTCAGCGATGACGGTCATCGTCTCGTCGAGCTTTCGATCGACACCGTCCAGTGTGACAAGGGGTTCGCCAGAGCTGGCGCGGCGGACGATCAACTGGCGTCCACCGATCCGATTCAGATCGAACGCATGCATCGGCTGGCCGAAACCGTGGAGCATGTAGTTGGTGACGTCAACGATGTTGTTGATGGACCGTCCACCGACTGCCTCAATGAGCGCGACCAGCCAATCCGGGCTCGGACCAACCGTCACTCCGTGGATCGCCGCCGTCGTGTAGCGCATGCAGCCTTCCGCATCGTCTACCGCGATTGCTACAGGCTCGTGTGGATTATCAGACTGAATCGGACCGTCGTGGTTGCGGATAGGTGGCCTCCGCAGCGGAAGTCCGGTGGCCGCGGCGATCTCCCGCGCGATTCCCTCGTGCGACAGCAGGTCGGGACGATTCGGCATGACGTCGATCACAAGCCGCGTGTCGCCAACCTCAATGGCATCGAGTAGTCTGTCGCCAGGCTCCGCATCGATGTCCAGCTCCATGATGCCTTCGTGGTCGCTGCCCAGGCCAAGCTCGCGTGCCGAGCAGAGCATTCCCTCGGAATGCTGCCCGCGAATCTTGCGTTTCTCGATCTTCAGTCCACCGGGCAACACTGCGCCCAGACGCGCAAAGGGATACAGCGCACCCGCCGTGACGTTCGGTGCGCCGCACACCACCTGGTGCAGCGCTCCGAGCCCCGAGTCTACTCGCGTGAGCCAGAGATGATCCGAATCGGGATGCCGCGCCGCCTCGACCACGCGCCCAATTACGATCTCGGAGAGGTCCTCCCTCAGCGGCAGCACGTCGTCAACCGTCGCGCACCGGGCGGTGAGCAGGTCGCGCAGCTCCGCCGGCGACATTGAGAAATCGACGAAGTCCTTGAGCCAGCGATACGATGCGTTCATCGCGCGAGCTGCTCCAGGAATCGCATGTCGGAATCGTACAGCAGCCGTATGTCTGGAATGGCGTAGCGCAGCATAGCGATGCGCGCCGGCCCCATCCCGAATGCCCACCCGGTGTAGCGCTCGGAATCCAGCCCCGCCGCATCCAGAACGCGCGGGTGCACCATTCCGGATCCGAGGATCTCCATCCAGCCGGTTCCCTTGCATCCCGAACACCCACCGCCATGGCACAGCTGGCATTCGACGTCCATCTCGGCGGACGGCTCCGTGAACGGGAAGTAGCTGGGACGAAAGCGGGTTCTTGTCGCGCCGAAAATGCGATTCGCGAAGCGCGTGAGCGTCGCCTTGAGGTCGACGAAACCGATTCCCTCGTCGACTGCGAGGCCTTCGATCTGCGCGAACATCGGGGCGTGCGACGCATCGAAAAAATCGCGGCGGTAGACATTGCCTGGAGCGAGGATCCGGATCGGCGGCGGATAGCTCTGCATCGTGCGGATCTGCACGGGAGATGTGTGCGTTCGCAGCACCACATCGTCGCTCAGATACAGCGTGTCGTGCAGGTCCATCGCCGGGTGATCGCTCGGGAAGTTCAGCGCCCCGAAGTTGTACCAGCTGGTCTCGGCTTCGGGGCCGAGCGCGATCGTGAATCCGAGGTCGCGGAAGATTTGCTCGATCTCGTCGATGACGACGGTCACCGGGTGCCGACCGCCGCGCCATCTATGTCGCGCGGGCATGGTCAGGTCGCGCTGTGCCTGCGACTCCGGTGACGTCGACACCGCGGACTGTCGGGCATCGAGGGATTTCTCGATTGCGGATTTTGCGCGATTGATGGCCGCCCCGGCTGCACGGCGCTCTTCCGCCGGGAGCGAGCCGAGGGCTTTCATCAGCGCGCCAAGCTCTCCGCTTTTTCGACCGATCAGCCGGGTGCGTACGGCGTCGAGCTCGGCCTGCGTGGCCGCGGCTTCGATAAGCCTGGCGGAGCTTGCCTCCAGATCTTGAGCGGCGCTGAGAATCGATTGAAGCATCAGTACGCAGAGAGGGGGAGTAGAAAAAGAGCGGCTCAGGAACCGTTTCGTGCGTTCCCGAGCCGCTCAACAGCAGAAGCGTTACTCAGGCCGCGTCGAGAGCCGCGCGGGCTTTTTCCGCCAATGCACCAAACGCGGTCGCATCGTGAATCGCGAGGTCCGACAGCACCTTGCGGTCGATCTCGATGCCGGCCTGCTTCAGGCCATTCATGAACACGCTGTAGCTCATGTCGTGCTGTCGAGCGCCCGCGTTGATGCGGACGATCCACAGCCGGCGGAAATCCCGCTTCTTGTTCTTGCGATCGCGGTACGCGTACTTCCACCCGCGCTCAACGTTTTCCTTCGCCGCCTTCCACAGCTTGCTGCGTGCTCCGAAGGCGCCGCGAGCGGCCTTCATTATCTGCTTCTTGCGCTTCAGGCGCACCACGTTCGATCTGACGCGAGGCATTGTAG
>JALYOO010000405.1 GCA_030856845.1 Gemmatimonadota bacterium | reverse complement strand
AATCCGCGCACTCCGAACGTGCGACGCTCATCGCCGACGTTTATCCCGGCGAGAACCTCGAGGCTGGTACCACTCAACCCACCCGCGGAAAAAGCGCTGATGGCGTGCCGGTCAGCGAAACCAGCGGCGCCGCGAACCGCGAGCACATGGTGCGCAAAACCGGGAAGGTCGAGCGACCTGAAGCCTGCGGCAACCGCAACAACACTTCGGCTGGTGGAGCTCGACGTTCCTGTCACCCATCGCTGGCGTGCCGTCGCTGACAGCGCGACACCATCCTCACGCGAGATGCTGAGCCCGGGACGCCTGGCATTCGACCACGATGCGGATGAAAACACCGACGGGTACGTGCGGGTACGTCCGAAAATAGCCGGAAGGCGGGAAAGAAGCGTATCCGGATCGGTGCCATAGTCGCGCGACTCGATGTCGCCGCCGATCGAGAAGCTCGCGAACGTGCGCACGCGCGGACGCGTGAAGGTTGTGCCGAGCTGATAGATCCGCGCGCGTCGCGCCAGGTCACCGACCTGAACGCGGTCGGTGTTGAACACCGGAAAGTGCTCCCAGCTTTGCTCCGCTGCGAGATTGACGAAAGGCTGGCCGAAACCTCTGTACTGATAGGCGGCAAAGGCGTGAGTCTCGTGCAGGCTCGTGTTGAAAAGCGCCTGAACGAAATACGAGTGACGGTCGACTATGTCGTTGGCGCTTGTCGCCGCCCCGAGCAGCGTGCCTTCGCCCGTCGTGCTTTCGATCACCGGCTCCCAGTATCGCGGAATCAGTGACTGCCACGCTGAATACCGCCGGGCCGGCCCGAGCGACTCGACAGTGATGGGCGCATCGATTTGTTTCGTCAGACGGCAATTGGCACAGGCGCTCCGGGGACCATCGAACGCACGGGCAGCTGAGGGAACGGGTCCGGCAGGAAGGGGTGCGATTCCCAGGTGATAGCCGTCATACCGGAAATGAAGCGCGGCCATCGCGCTGGCATCGGGAGACGGCTCGGGACTGAGCAGGCCGGTGCTCGCGCTCGAGATCATTACTCCGGAGGTCGGCTGGACGGCGGCCACCGCCGTATATGCCTGCGTAACTCCGGTGCGAGTCGACGTGAAAAACAGCCGGTCGTCTCCTCCCCACGACGGCGAAGCGACAATCGCCCGCTCGGATACAGGAACTCCAACAACAGAACCCAGCGTGTCGAGCACGACGAGCTCGGAGACCCCCGTGCTCCTGATTCTGATTGCTGCGATCCGCCGCCCATCGGGGGACCACCTGGGCTCGCTCCACTGCAACGCGGCGTCGCCGACGGTGATCGGCACAACGGTTTTCCCATCCGCGGAAACGCGGACGATCCGTGTCGTTCCGGGAAGTCCCTGCACAGCGACGATGGATCCATCACGCCGCGCATCGGGCGCCCACAGCCGCGCACCAGTCGTGAGACGCGTCTCACGCCCGTCCTTCTCGATATACAGGTCGTTAAGAAAGTGAAACGCGTCTACGTAATCGCCCTGCGAGTAGAGCAGGCCGCCGTCCGCCAGCGGTACGTTGGCGTCGAGCCCATTCCGGCGGCCAATACGGCGGATGCGCCCGTCAACGCCGGCAATGTAAGCCGACGTCACTTCACGACCTGTTGCTGCCGTGTAGACGATGGTGGAGTCTCCAAGCCATCGCGGAGCGCCAACGTATCTGCCCTCCTTCGTGAGCTCCCGCCAGGCGCGCATCGGCTCTGCTGAAACGGTCGCGTTGCTTGTCAGCGAATCACTCCACTCTTTCCATGAATTCTCGAAGCTCACACCGAACGCCTTCTTCGCGCGCGCATTGAGCGACAGCGGAAAGATCGACGAGCTGGTTATGTCGAGAAACCGAGCGATGCTCCCAGGCCCGCGAGTTCTCGACAGATGGTCGAAGACAAAGCCTCCGTAGGCGTACACCGTCTCGCCTTCGGGGAATCGACTGGTCGATCTGGACAGCTCGCCAAGCCTCGGAATGCGGCGCGCCTCGGCTGCCGCACGCGCGACCATGTAGTGCTCGGCGCCCTCGAGGCGGCCGGCACCCGTGATGCGCGATTCGTAGTAGACGGCCAGACCTTCGATGACCCAGGCCGGCTGGTAGATGTTCGGAAAGAGAACCGGATGGCGACCGAATATCGCGCGCCCGACCTTCCATAGCCCGCCTGCGCGATCCAGATGAAAGATGTGAGCGAGCTCGTGAGTGATGACGAGTGCGCTCCAGTCATCGTAGTTGCGGATGCCCGGCGCATCCACCGGGGGGTGCGCGTAGACGACTATCCGGTTCGTTGGATAGGGAGTGGCGTACCCATTCACGTAGTCGACGTTGTCTGCAATGACCAGATCGACTTTTCCGCGCGGAGGGATCAGCTCCGTCGCCAGCTGGGCGAATGCTCGCTCGGCGTTAACTGCGCCTCGCCGGGCCTCGGCCTCCAGCGGGCGCGTGAAATGAACTCTGAAGTGTTCCGTTTCGATTGTATACCAGCGGTCGTTCGGAACCAGCTGCGCTCCGCCGGTGTTCTCGCACAGAGTCAGTGCCACCAGTGCAGCGATTGATCGAGTGAGATAGCGCCTAGACGTGTTCAAGCCTCGGAGAAAAAAACGGTCAACGGAAAGCGGCGAGCGTACGGAAATATGATTCCAGGCCGTCGACGATTCCGCGCGCGTAGCGGTCCTGATACTCGGGGGTCTGTATGGCGGCCTCCTGATCAGGCACGATGATGAAAGCTCCCTCGGCGAGCACCGAGGGCATCCATGTACCCCGCACCACCGCAAAGTTATCCCGCTTGA
>JALYOO010000397.1 GCA_030856845.1 Gemmatimonadota bacterium | reverse complement strand
GACCCTGAGCTCCGGCCAAAACCGGGAAAAACGAAGCGAATACCGCCACGGCGGCTGCAATCAGCGGACCTCGCAAACGGATCATTCCCTATCCCCCGAACTGTCGATATCCACCAAGAGCGCTTCCGGCTCAGCAGACGGCAGGCTTTCCATGGCTTCGAGCTCCGCGATCAAAGTCTCGAGGTGCTCGTCGGAAAGGTCGTGCACGCCGCCGCTGGCGAGAGTGATCACGCTCGCCGGTTTCTGCGCGGCAGATACTACGCCTGACGGCGATGCTGCAACGCGATTGGGCGTTGCCTGCACGGCGGAATCAGTACCGATCTCAGCTGCCGATGGAGAAGCGGTTTCTGAAACGACAGGCACCGATGCCGTCCTGACCGGTTCATCTCGCGCGTCTGTGCCGCTTCTCGCAAAGAACACCGACCCCGCAACCAGGGTGATGACGGCAGCCATCGCGATCGCGGCGATCGCGCGGCCACGCAGTCTCATCGAGCTCTCACCACGATCACGCCGCGCACGGTCAGGTTGCGCGGAAAAGCTGGCGGCGGGAGCAGGCAACGCGGCGACGATCCGGGCGACATCCACTTGCGGAGCCAGCGGCATGGTGCGCCGAACTTCCTTCAGCAGCGCGAGCTCCGCGCTGCAGAACGCACAGGCTTCCACGTGCTCGATGAGCGTGGCGCGATCGGCTTCCCCGAGCCGCCCGTTCAGCAGATCGGGAAGCGCTTCGCGAGCCGCTTCATTCAGACACTCAGTCATCCAGAAACTCCTTCACCGCGCGTATCGCGTTGTGATAGTGAACCCTCGCAGCCCCCTCGGTACTGACGAGTATTTCCGCGATATCCTTGTACGACATTCCTTGCTCCACGCGAAGCGTGAACACTTCGCGCTGCATCGGTGACAGCGCTTCGACCGCTCGCCGCACCTGAGTTTCCGCTTCGGAGGCGAGCAGCGAGTCCAAGGCGTTGTACGACGTCGACGGCTCCGCCGACTCGATCGGGACCATCGACCACTGGCGACGCTCCGCTCGCCGCCGGTCCAGCATCAGCCTTCGCGCGATAGTGAAAAGCCATGTTCGGAGCGACGCAGCGCCACGAAACGAATCCAGTGAAGCGAAGGCGCGAACGAACGTGTCCTGCACCAGCTCGTCGATCTCGCTTCTTTCTCCAGAGCTGGCAGCGAAACGCGCGAGTGCGGCGGCATGGCGGGTAACAAGCTCGGTAGCAGCCCGTGAATCCCCCGCCTTCCACCGCCCGACCAGCATCCGATCGGTCTCGTCGCTTACGCCCCGGTTTCCGGAAATCATTCAATGCATAAGGTAGACGGTCTCCGCCGCACGCCGTTAACCCTTATCATTCAGCCCGTTACGATCCACGAAGGCAGCCATGTATTCCACTCGACCGGTTCCGGCCGCAATCGCACACCGCGGCCTTCATCATCATGCGCCGGAAAATTCGATCCCGGCGTTTCGCGCGGCGCTCGAAGCGGGGGCTGAGGGCATCGAGCTCGACGTCCATGCAACGTCCGACGGGCAGATATACGTGCACCACGACGCGGTTCCAAAGGCTGTCGATCGCTCGGGCATTCTCGCATCCCGACCTTTCGCCAAAGTGACATCGGAGTATGTCGCCCAGCTCGAAGTCTCGCCCGGGGTTGCAATTCCGCGGCTGGACGACGCGATCGAAGAGATTGCCACGCGTGGCGAGCTGTACATCGAGATCAAGGCGAAGAATGCAGAGCACGCAGTTGCACAATGTCTTCGACGTCACGACCGCGCGATCTCGCGTTGCGCCATTCACTCGTTCGACCATCGCATCGCACGCCGGATGGTTGGGTTGATCCCTTCGCTTCGGGTTGGAGTGCTTCAGGTATCGTATCCAATCGACTCGCCCGCAGTCCTGCGCTCCTCCGGAGCCAGCGATCTCTGGCAGCACACGGATTTCATCGATGCCGCGCTGGTAGCCGACGTCGCTTCATGCGGTGGACGCGTGATCGCATGGACTTCGAACGACAGTGCGCAGTGGGAGAGTTTGAAGGAGCTTGGGGTAGCTGCAATCTGCACCGACAGGGTCGACGACTACGTCCGAAGCGTTCGCGAGGAGCGAGCCGGGCACGGCCAACCTGAGAAGTCGTAGATTCTCCTCACTGCCGCAGTCCACGGCGCCTGCTATGTTTTTTCGACGCTCGAGCGCACTGTGCGCCGGGCCTGTGAACCCCGGAGGAGCTCTCTTTCGTGAAAAGTCACTATCTCGCACTGCTCACCCTGACCGCGCTCGGAGCATGTGCACCGGCGCGCTCTCCCCGTCAGGGCGAATTGACCCCCAAGGACACGACGCCGCAGCTCGGGCCCGGCGCGATGTCGTCGGCAAACCTCGATCCGTTCACCAGCACCTATGTGAGGTTCCCCTCAACGCCGCTGGTGATTCGCAACGTGAATATCCTCACCGCCGCAGGACCGATGATCAGAAATGGCTCGGTCGCCGTAGTCGACGGCAAAATCACCGCGGTTGGCGCAACGGTGACTGCGCCGACGGGCGCGGCAGTGATCGACGGAGGCGGCAAGTATCTGACGCCCGGACTGATCGACACTCACTCGCACGTCGGCGCAGGTGGAGCTCCCGGCACCCAGGCGAACAGCGATGTGAACGAAGCCACCGCTCCCGTCACCGCGCATGTGTGGGTGGAGCACTCGGTGTGGCCGCAGGATCCGCAGTTTCCCCGCGAGCTCTCAGGCGGTGTCACCACTCTTCAGGTGCTTCCCGGCTCCGCAAATCTGATCGGTGGGCGAAGCACCGTGCTGAAGGTCGTTCCTGGCCGAACTGTGCAGGCGATGAAGTTTCCCGGCGCGAAATACGGGCTGAAGATGGCCTGCGGCGAGAATCCCAAACGGGTTTACGCCCAGCGCGGTCCATCAACGCGCATGGGAAATGTCGCCGGATACCGCGCCGCATGGATTCAGGCCGAGGGATATAAGCGGCGGTGGGAAAAGTGGATGCGTGATAAGAAGGGCGACCCGCCGGTTCGCGACCTAGGTCAGGAAACGCTCGCGGAAGTTCTTCGTGGCAACATTCTCGTACACAATCACTGCTACCGCGCCGACGAAATGGCGCAGATGATCGACATCGCACGTGAATTCGGCTACAAGATCCGCGCGTTTCATCACGGCGTGGAGGCATACAAGCTCGCCGACGTTCTCGCGCGGGAACAGATCGGAGGGTCGCTGTGGGCAGACTGGGGATCGTTCAAGATGGAGTCTCTCGATGGCATCAAGGCAAACGCAGCGCTGGTCGATCGTGCCGGTGCCCGGGTCGCGATCCACTCGGACGACGCTTCCGGATCTCAGCGGCTGACGCAGGAAGCGGCGAAGGCGATGCAGGCGGGAAACGCCGCGGGCGTACCGATTACCCCCGAGCAGGCGATCAAATGGGTGACGATCAACGCGGCGTGGCAGCTGGGGCTGGAGGACAGGATCGGATCCATCGAGGTCGGTAAGAACGCTGACCTCGTGCTGTGGTCGGCCGAACCTTTCAGCGTCTACGCTCGCCCTGAGAAAGTCTGGGTGGATGGTGCAATGATGTACGACAGAATGGACGCACGCGCGCAGTGGCGCACGGACTTCGAGCTTGGCTTCGTACCGCTTCCGGGCAACACGAACCGATGACAAACCTCATGAACAGAGCTTCCGCACGCGCGTCGATTATTTCCTTCGTGGCGCTCACGTCAGCGTCGTCCATCTCCGCACAGACGATCGCGATTACGGGTGCGCGTGTGCATCCAGTCAGCAGCGCAGTCATAGAAAACGGCACAGTGCTCGTGCGCAACGGCAAAATCGTCGCCGTCGGAACGAACGTGACGATTCCTTCGGACGCAGAGCGTATCGACGCCGCCGGTAAATGGGTGACGCCCGGTCTCATCAATTCAGCGACGCAGCTCGGACTGATCGAAGTCAGCCAGATCGCGGGCACGCGCGACGATGCTGCGCGCGGCCGGGACAACGTCGCCGCGGCGTTCACCGTCTGGGAAGGCGTGAACACTCAGTCGGTGCTGATCGCTCCCGCCAGACGCGAAGGAGTGACGAGTGTCGTCGTGCTGCCTAACGGAGGACAGCTCGTTTCGGGTCAGGCCGCGCTACTCAACCTCGTCGAGGGAATGCCGAGCGACATGGTGGTGAAGGCACCAGTGGCAATGTTCGCTCAGATACAGTCACCTCAAGGTGCGGGCGTCGGAGCGCGCGGTGAGCTGCTCGTGAAATTGCGGGAGCTCATCGAGGACACGCGCGCATTCGTGCGCAATCGCGCAGCGTTCGAGCGGGCGGAAACGCGCGACTTCGCCGCCAGCAGGCTGGATCTGCAGGCGATGATTCCCGTCGTTCAGGGGCGGCTGCCGCTCCTGATATCGGCGGACAAGGCGACTGATATCGACGCTGCGCTGCGCATCGGACGCGAGAACGACATCCGCGTCATCATCGGCGGAGGCGCCGAGGCATGGATGGTGGCCGACAAGCTGGCGGCGGCAAAGGTGCCGGTTCTCACGGGCGCGATGAATAACATTCCCGGCAGCTTTGCCACGCTTGGACAGGCCCAGGAGAATGCCGGCCTTTTGCGTCGCGCTGGTGTGAAGGTCGTCGTAGTTGGCAACGCCGGTAACGGCGACGAGGAGACTTTCAACGTGCGCAACATCAAGCAGGAGGCCGGGAACGCCGTCGCCTACGGAATGTCGTGGGAAGACGCGTTGCGTGCGGTGACACTGACTCCCGCCGAAGTGTTCGGTGTTGCCGATCGCGTCGGATCGCTGCAGGCGGGGCGCGACGCGAATGTCGTGATCTGGAGCGGCGATCCGTTCGAGTTCTCGTCGAGGGCGGAGCGTGTTTTCGTTCGCGGCCGTGAATATCGGGCGATGGACAGGCAGGAGCTGCTGACGGAGCGGTACAAGACGCTGCCGCCGTCACGGGCGCTTCCGCGACGGTAGCTGGCAGATACCGATAAAGGGAGGAGCCCCGACCCTCCTGTTGATTGACTCAGCTGTCATCACACAGCTCCGCTGATGAGCGAGAACGGATGACAATGACGAAGGGCTCGTCCATCAGGACCAGCCCTTTTCGCATTGCAAACGAACGCGTTGCTCAGCCGGACATGTCCCTCGCCGAAGGCGAGCTGCCGGTATCCGAAGCATAGGGGCTGGCGGTCGACGATGACGCGCTACCAGTCGAGCTGGCAGCACTCCCGGATGAAGTCGACGAAGTCGATGATGTAGCGGACGAAATGTCATCCGCTCCAGCGGACGTGGCCGGCTCCCGCGATCCGCCCTCGCGAGCGGACCGCGATTCCTTCCGCTTTTCTTCCAGCTCGTCCTCGTACCTCGAAGCTTCGGCGTCATGCGTAGCGAGTGTCGCCGACAGTCGTCCGTACGTGTCCGCGTCGACCTCGGAGCCGCCCTGTTTAGCGCGAAACACCGCGTACCCGAGGGCTTGGGCTGCCTTGTCGGCGAGCTGTCGGGTGCGAAATGCCTCGATCCTCACCTTGCCTTCGTCGAGTGCGCCCTGGGCAACGCGCCCCGCGCGATCGAGCTCTTCCTTCAGCTTGTCGAATAACGCCATAATTCGTCTCGTGTCTGGAGTGGCCTGCACCAGTCGTAATACGCAATAACGCAGCCGGTTGTTTCGAGGGACTGCAAGAGGGCGCAGAGGCCGGCGGCCACCTAAAGAGGCCGCAAAGACGCGAAGGAAACAACAACAAAAAAGCCCCCAGGGGTCAGGGGCTTCATGTGATCATGCAGGCAGAATCAGGCCGCGTTGCCTGCTTCTTGTTGTTCGGGATAGACGCTGACCTTGAAGCGCAAACGGTTCTTGTGCTCGAACTTCACGAAGCCGTCGATTAGCGCATAGATCGTGAAGTCAGTGCCAAGACCGACGTTCCGGCCGGGATGCCACTTCGTGCCGCACTGCCGCACGATGATGTTGCCGGCGACGACTTTCTCACCGCCAAATTTTTTCACGCCACGGTACTGCGGATTGCTGTCGCGGCCGTTTCTGGACGAGCCGACTCCCTTCTTGTGAGCCATCTGAAATTACCTCTTGCCGAGCGTGATGTCGCCAATCCGGACTTCGGTGAAGCCTTGCCGGTGACCCTGCTTCTTCGCGTAGTTCTTCCGTCGCTTCATCTTGAAGACGACGATCTTCTTGTCCCGCCCATGACGAACGATCTCGCCCTTGACGCTGGCGCCTCTCAATGACGGCACGCCCACGTGAGTGGTGTCGCCGTCGGAGCCGAGGATCACGTCGCTGAAGGTGACTTCGGAGCCGGCGTCGCCAGGAAGGCTGGGTATCCGGATAGTTTTGCCCGACTCGGCGCGGAACTGCTTGCCGCCAGTGCGGATGATTGCGTAGGACATGGTATAACTGCAGGTTGGAGAAAGCGATACAGCCTCGAAAATTACCCGGGGCGAGGGCTCAAGTCAATTTGTTGGCGGCCCTTGTCGACCACCGAGGACCACAGAGGATCTAGCGGTGTCTTCCATCCTCGATCAGTCGTCGATCGTCGATTGCGGTTCGTCCTGAGTTCTCATGGGCCCTCCATCCTCAGTCCGGAGGCGCGCTGCGCTCCGGTGGCATACTGCCGATGCTACGCGACGGCGTACTGGTGCGTGACATCCCTCCCCTGGCCCTTCACCACCAGCTTGAACTCATCCGGCTTGAGGAGCGGATCATCCCGCAGCTCGAGTGAGAACGAAGCGCTCTTCTGAAGTCGCTGAACAAGCTCCCGTTCCTGCTCCAGCACGTACATTGCGACGTCGGGATGCAGCTTGACGAGAAGGTTGT
>JALYOO010000394.1 GCA_030856845.1 Gemmatimonadota bacterium | reverse complement strand
CGTACTTCATGAATGGAATCCAGGCGAGCCCGAGAATCACCAGAACTACCGTCGTCACCCGCCCAACCGTCACCAGCCGCGCTTCACTCGCATCCGGTCTCCACTTCCGGTAAACATCCCAGGTTAGAAGCGTCGAGCAGGAATTGAAAGCCGAGGCGAGCGAGCTCATCAGGGCGGCCAGCATGCCAGCGAGAACCAGGCCCTTGAGACCTGCCGGAAGCAGGCGCGTCACCAGCACCGGGTAGGCCGTATCAGCTCCGCCTTCCCTGACATCCGCGTACAGCGCAGCCGCGATAATTCCCGGCAGAACGAAAATGAACACCGGCAGGATTTTCAGAAAGCCGGCGAGAATGGTCCCGCGCCGAGCCTCCTTGATGTTGCGCGCGGCGAGAACACGCTGCACGATGTGCTGGTCGGTGCACCAATACCAGATACCGAGAATCGGCGCTCCGAAGACGATTCCGGTCCACGGAAAGTCAGGATGGCTGGACGGCTTCCACATGGAGAAGAAATCGGGTGGCACACGCGCTTCCAGTCCCGACCATCCACCCACTGCCCCAAGTCCAACCACCATCAACGTTGCCGAGCCGACGATCAGGACAACCGCCTGCATCACTTCCGTGTAGATGACGGCGCGCAGTCCGCCCAGAAGCGTATAGAGTCCGGTGATGACGATGAGAATTGCAGCACTCGTCCAGAAATCGAGACCCGTCACTGCCCGCATCACCACGCCGCCCGCGAACAGCGTCACGCTGATCTTCGTCAGCACGTAGCCGACAATCGACACCCAGGTGAAGTAGGCGCGCGATGCTGGATTGTACCGCCGTTCGAGAAACTCCGGCATCGTGTACACGCCGCTACGAAGATAGAAGGGCACGAACAACCAGCCGAGCAGCAGCAGAATGAAGCTCGCGAGCCACTCGAAGTGACCGACGGCGAGTCCGCTGGCCGCGCCGGTGCCGGCGAGTCCTACCAGATGCTCGCTTCCAATGTTCGATGCAAACAGACTCGCGCCGACGGCGAGCCAGCCCACATCCCGGCCCGCGAGGAAATAATCGGAGCTCAGCTTCTTTTCGCGGCGAGCGGCCCAGAACGCGATTCCTGACAACACGACGAAGTACGCGCCAATTACCAGCAAGTCGACGATGTGCAGGTTCGCCATGGGCTCAGCTCGGTGAGAAGTTGGACGAAGGCATCAGACCGGAGGTACGGACACCGTTTGCGCCGGTGTCGACCGACACGAATTGACGGCTTCCGATGCCTCCGAGCAAGAGGCCCCGGTCATGAAAATCGCGTCACAACGAAGCCCCTCTCCGCACGCGTTGCTGCACGGTTAGCGGGGACGGGACTGCTGGAGAAATACGAGCTTGTCGTCATTTCGCGCGACGACAATCAGCCGGCCGCCCCCTGCGCGACGCAGGACGGCCATGTCGCGTACCTGCCCGCCAATCCGAAGGCCGCTGACCTCCGCGTCTACTGACTCGTAGCGACCGCCTCCCTTGCCGCGAAGCAGGAGGCCCTGGCTCGCATCGTACCTGCCCCGCACGGGGGTCACACCGTTGAAGTTCCCCCCGACGAGGACATCATTGTTCCCGTCGCCGTCGAAGTCGTCCACGAGAAGCGCGTAGACGGGCGCAAATTGCGCCTCCGCTGGAAGTGGCTGGATATCGAAGCCGCCCCTTCCATTGTTGAGGGCCACCGAGCTCGCGAATAGACGCGCTTCGAGCACCTTCGCCTGCTTCAGCTCCTCTGCCGGAAAAATGTCCTCCACTCGGCTCGCTCCGAAGCTCGAATAATTGACGTACTTGCTTCGCAGTGGCGGCATCATCCGCGCGAGCTCATCGCGGCCGGCGAGCGGGTAGCTCACTCCGTGCTTGTAGAACGTCAGGATCTGCTCTACCGCGCCATTCCCGAAGAAGTCGTGCAGATACAAGCGCGCTGGTTCATCACGCGTAGCCCGGACGTAGGAATTGAGGCCGAGGTTGCCGAGGACAAGATCTTTCCGCCCGTCACCGTTCAGATCGGCCACCTTGACGGTGTTCCACCACCCGCTGGTCGCGGCCAGACCTGCCTGGGTCGTTCGGTCGATGAAGCGGCCATTCTCGCGCCGAAAGACACGCACCGGCATCCATTCGCCGACGACAATCAGATCGAGCTGCCCGTCGCCGTCATAATCCATCCATGCGGCGGACGAGACCATGCCGGCATCGGCGAGCTCCTTCCCCACTCCTGCGGTGACGTCGACAAACCGCCCTGCACCATCGTTCTGAAGAAGATGACTCCTGGGAATGGCGCCGTAACTCCGCGAAACGACTCGGCTTCCCAGGAAGAGGTCCAGATCACCGTCGCCGTCGAAGTCCCCCGGTACAACACACGATCCATTCTCGAAGATATCGGGGAGGGCGTTCAGCGCACGCGTGAAATTTCCCTTTCCGTCGTTCACATAGAGCCGGCTGCGAATGGCGTCGGCATTTCCCCAGAATTCGTTGCCTCCGCTCACGACAAAAAGGTCGGGATGCCTGTCGCCATTGGCATCGAAGAAAACTGCGTCGACATCTTCGTTCAGACTGTCCGCGGCGAACACGCGCTCGCTGCGAGCCTTGAACCGGCCATCGGGAGTCTGGATGAGAAGCCGTCCGGCCTGCCACTTGGCCCCGCCAACGTAAATGTCGTCGAGCCCGTCGCCGTTCACGTCGGCAACAGCGAGAGCCGGGCCCTCGGTCGAGAGCATATGCGGCATCAGCGGCTCGCGATTGTAGTCGACGAATGTGTTCTCGGCGTGCCTGTAATCGAGGGCAACCGAGCTGCTGACGTCCTCGAACAGCCTCGCGGGAACTTCGCGCGAGTATGGGTATTTCCCTGAAGCGTTGTTCTGTGATAGTGTCAGCGTCGTATCTGCCGCGACATTCGTGATCAGCTGGTAACGCCGGTCAGGCCAGACCACCAATAGCGAGTCGATCGCACTCGACTGGCCAAGACCGAAATGAAGGCGCGGATCGACCGACGACTGAAAGCCGCGTGTGGGCATCTGTTCAAGCGTCTGCGTTCTAGCGCCCTGCCAGAGGCTGACCTTCGCTCCGATGCCTGAGGTGTTCGCGCCGGAACCACGCAGCGCCAGTTGCAGGTAGTGATGCCCGCCATTTTCACGCGCGCGATTCCGGTAGATGGAGGCCGGCGCGTTTACGTTGTTCACCACGAGATCGAGAGCGCCGCTGTTGTTCAGGTCGACGTACGTGGCCCCATTGGAAAAACCGGGCTGAGCCAAGCCCCACTTCTCGGCCATGTTCGTGAACGTCAGATCGCCGTTGTTGCGGTAAGCGAAGTTGGCGAGCGGAACGCGTGGCATCTTCGAAAGAAGCGAAATGTTCTCTTCGCTGACTCCCTTCGCGAGTGACGCCTGGACGGCGTCGTTGCCGATGTAGTTGATGTAGTCGAGGTCGTTCGGGCGGCGATATATGCCGTTGGTGATGAAGATGTCCTTGTTACCATCATTGTCCAGATCCGCGAAGAGCGCAGCCC
>JALYOO010000333.1 GCA_030856845.1 Gemmatimonadota bacterium | reverse complement strand
GCACCGGCGAACCGAAACGGGAACGGCGGATGGGCGGCGACATCAGCGTCACGTATGCCCCAAACGGGCCGAGCTGCTCACGTTCGGCGGCGACATCCGCGTTCGTCAGGCCAGCGGTTTTATCGCGGCATCGACGTTCGGTGGTGAGATCGTCGTTAATTCTCTCGCATCGGGCGGCCGATTCGTTGCGCATGGCGGCGATGTGCAGCTGACGCTTACCCCGTCGTCGACTCCGCGACGTGAACATCGAGGTGCTTGGCGGTAATGTCGAGCTGCAGTTGCCCGGTACGGCATCAGCGCGGATCGACATCAGGATGGCATACGGACGAGACGGGAGAGGGTTCCACAGGATCGATACGCCATTTCCCCTCAAGCAGAGCGAGCCGAGCGAGTGGCGGCGGGAAGTTCTCCACGGCTTTCGCTACCGGCAGCATGTCGAGGCGTCAGGCGTAGTGGGAGGAGGAAAGGATCGCATAACGATCCACGTCGAGGACGGTTCGGTGACGCTCAGGAAGGGATAACCGCAGTCCCGCACACGACGACTGCCGCAGTGAAAACGTCTAGTCGCGTACCAACCCTAACCGCGGGCCGACAGTCGCCAGACACGGCCGTTGTCGCAGTGAAAACGTAGCCGCGTACCAACCGTAACCGCGGGCCGACAATCCCCGCACAACGGGTGTCGCGCTTAGGTTAGTCAAATGTTCTTCTTCCTCTACCCTGATCGCGCAACGGCGGGATGACGCAACCGATCCCCACCCTCGAGGATTTTAACGCCACGGTCGACCGCGGCCTCGCGAAACTCCTGGGAATAAAGCTCACCGAGCTCACCCCCGAGCGAGTCGTCGCAACGATGCCGGTGGATGAGCGTACGCGTCAACCCTACGGACTTCTCCACGGAGGCGCTTCAGCCGCTCTCGCCGAAACCGTCGCGTCAATCGGCGCGCTCATGAACGTCGATCGCGACTCGGAAGCCGCCGTCGGGATCGAGCTGAACGCGAATCACCTTCGCGCAAAAACCGATGGAACGGTGACAGCTACCGCCACACCTCTGCACCGCGGTCGAACGACGCAGGTGTGGGAGATCAGAATCGAAGACGAAACGGCGCAGCTCGTCTGCGTTTCCAGATGTACTCTCGCAGTCGTATCGCGTCGCGCACGACCATCCGATTCGGAATAACCGGTACCGACCGCTTCCGTTATTATCGACAGGGCTAGTGTCGCTGACCCTCGTCGCGCCGGCGGATGAGCTCGCTGACCGTTAGCGTGCCGGAAGCTTCCACCGCGCGCCTGGCATAAGCGGGAGTGACGCCGTGATCGCTGAGCTGCACCAGTTGCTTCAGCGTGAGTGAGTTATAGCCGAGTTTCCTGAACTCCGAAACAAATCCAGGCGTCACGCCGTGATCGCGTGCGTTCACAAGCTCGTCGATTGACAACCTGCTGTAGCCGAGGCTCGCGAAGGGCTTGATGAACTCTCCGGTAACACCATGGTCGCGGAGCATCTGGAGGTCATCGGGATTCAGACCGGAGTAGCCGAGCTCCTTGAGATCGCGCACAAACCCTGCGGTCACGCCGTGATCTCGAAGCGTTTGGAGGTGGTCGGCGCTCAGCCTCGAGTAGCCGAAGCTGGCCAGGTCGCGAACGTATGTGGGCGTGACACCATGATCCCGAAGCGTCACGAGCCGATTCGGTCGAGGTTTTCCCGAAAGCTGCGGTCGGCGGCTGATGGGATTGCGCCTGATTCGATACCCGATCGGGACGAAAGGTTTGAACCGTGGCGCGACTGGAGTCTTGCGCGGCGGCGCGACATGTGACTGCGTTATGCATCAGCCACCCCAGGACAAATGGACAAAAGAAAGCTCGCGGCACTGGCAAAGAAAAATGCGGCGAAGTCGGGTACCTCCGCTTCGATCCCGAAGGGCTTCGGCAAGAAGTACGACACGAATCTGTCGGACGATCCTACCGATGAAGCGACCATCAAGCAGCGCGCGGAAAGCGACCGGTTCTTCGCCGAGATGAAAAAGCGCGACTTCTAGCGGCGCGCTCTGCGATCGCGAAGGCTCCCAGCACGAACTGCGTCTTCAACCCAAGGAGCGTCATAATGCGCCGCAACATCCTCGCTGTCGTCGTCCTCTTTTCGGCTGCGGGCTGCGCCGCTTCTACTTCCACCGGTCGCGGTACCGGCAACCGGAATGTGCTGACGGCCGCCGAAATCAGGACAGCGCAGGGCTCCACCGCGCACGAAGTGATCTCTCAGCTTAGACCGGAATTCCTGCGCACCCGGGGAGCGAATTCACCATCGAATCCACTGCCTGTAACTGCCGAGGTGTACCTGGATGGTCTGCACTTCGGCAGCATCGAATCGCTTGGCAGCCTGCGGGCCGAGCAGATTGTGAGCGTAGAGTATCTGAATGCCAGCGACGCCACGACCAGGTTTGGCACCGGCCACACGGGCGGAGCTATTCTCATCTCAACCAAATGACAAGGAAACGAACCAAATGTCAGTAATGCATCGCTCAATTGCGACCGCTGTTGCGCTCACAGCGGCCACCGCCCTCAACGGTCAGACCCCTGCCGCTCCTCCCGCTGGCGCTGCGCCGCCTGCGCCCGCGATACCACGCGCCGCTGCGAGCACGCGGGCGAGCGTCGAAGTCGCGATCAACATGCGGATGATCGGCGGGACTTGGCGGCCGGCAGCGGCTCTCTCAGGGCCCGCTCGAATCGCGATCGATTACGGCCAGCCACACGCCCGCGGGCGCAACGTGGTTGGGGATCTCGTTCCACTCGACACCGCCTGGCGCAGCGGAGCCAACGTCGCGACACACTTGACCACTGAGGTGGACGTCACGATCGGTAACGTCTTCGTACCCAGGGGCCTGTACACACTGTTTACCGTGCCGTCGAGAACCGGGTGGAAGCTGATAATCAGCAAGCAGGTCTTCGAATGGGGTACCGACTACGATCCGAAGCAGGACTTTGGGCGCGTGGACATGAAAACGCGAACGCTCCGCGAACCGATCGAAAGTCTCACCTTCTGGCTGATCCCTACGCCGGAGAACGCACCCTCGACCGCTCTGCCCCACGGTGTTCTGAGAATGGCGTGGGGAACGACCGAGGCATCCGTCGACTGGCGGGTGGGCCGCTAGCACAACGATTCGCGTTAGAATTGAAGCAGGAGGAGCGATGGCGAAAAGCAGACTGGAAAAGCTTCACGACGAAGGCCAGTCCATCTGGCTGGACAACATAGATCGCGGCATGCTGCACGATGGAGAGCTCGAGCGACGGATCGTGGAGGATTTTCTGACGGGGATGACGTCGAATCCCACGATCTTCGAGAAAGCTCTCGCCGAGGGTGGTGAATACGACGAGCAGCTGACTACCGCCCCTTCGGATCTCCCCGCCGCGCAGCTGTTCGAGCTGGTGGAAACGACGGACGTCCAGCGTGCGTGCGACCTTTTCGCCGGGGTGTACCAACGGACGCATGGCGATGACGGATACGTTTCGATCGAGGTGTCGCCGGGCGTCGCCCACGAGTGTAACCAGACGGTGGCGGAAGCACACCGGTTGTGGAAGACGGTAGACAGGCCGAACGTGATGGTCAAGGTGCCAGGAACGGACCAGGGCGCGCTGGCCGTGCGTGAGCTGATCGCCGACGGCATCAATGTCAACATCACCCTGTTGTTTTCGGTGGACTCCCATGACCGCGTGATAGACGCGTACATGTCGGGCCTCGAGGACCGCGTTTCCGCGGGAAAGCCCGTCGACCGGATTTTCTCCGTCGCCAGCTTTTTCGTCAGCCGCGTGGATACGGAGATGGACAAACGCCTCGACGAGCTGATCAAGAGCGCGAATCCCGCCGATCGCGACCGGCTGCGCATGCTTCGAGGTCGCGCTGCAGTCGCGAACGCGAGAATGGCGTATCGCTTGTTCAGCCGGCGTTTCGCCGAGGCGCGCTGGAAATCGCTCGAGTCGCACGGGGCGCGGGTACAGAAACCGCTGTGGGCGAGCACAGGCGTCAAGAACCCGGCGTATCGCGATGTGATGTACGTCGAGGAGCTGATCGGGCCGAAAACAGTGAACACGATGCCCCCCGCGCTCATCGATGCGTTTCGCGAGCACGGCGACGTGCAGCGGACGGTAGACCGTCGCACAGGTGCGGCGGAAGGCGTGCTGCGCGAGATCGAGGCGGTGGGAATACCGATGCGGGAAGTGACCGACAAGCTGCTGGTGGACGGGCTGGCCAGCTTTCAAAAATCGTTCGACAGTCTGATCGCGGGCATCGAGCGGAAGCTGAGCCAGCTGACAATTCCTAAGTGACAGCTGTCTACATCCCGCGCACGAAGATCGTTTGCACGCTGGGACCGGCAAGCGCGACTGAAGCGGGAATCGGCGGGCTCATGGAGGCGGGCATGAACGTGGCCCGCCTTAACTTTTCCCACGGCACGCATGAGCAGCACGCGGAAACGATCGCCGCGGTGCGCCGCCTGTCGCGAGAGCGGAAGCAGCCGATCGCAATACTTGGAGATCTTCAGGGTCCGCGAATCCGCGTAGGAGACATTGCCTCGGCCATCACCGTCGGACCCGGCGAGGACGTCACGCTCGTTCAGGAGGGGCTCGAGTTGCCCGGCGAGATCCCGATTACTTACGATCACCTCGCCACCGACGTGCACGTCGGTGATCGGATACTGATCGACGACGGGTTGATCGAGCTGATCGCCATGGAGATCAACGCGCCGCGCGTCAGGACGCGAGTTCTTCACGGCGGAGACATCAATGCGCACAAGGGCCTCAACCTTCCCGGCATTCATGTGTCCGCGCCGTCGATCACCGAAAAGGATGAAGCCGACGTTCGCTTCGCGGTGGAGCACGACCTCGACTACCTAGCGCTTTCCTTCGTCCGTCGCGCCCGTGACATCGAGTCGCTGAGAGAGCTGTTGCCGCGGGGTCTTCTCATCATCGCCAAGATCGAGAAGGACGTCGCACTCGCCAACATCGAGAGTATCGTCGAGGCATCCGATGGAGTGATGGTGGCGCGAGGCGATCTGGGTGTCGAGCTGCCATTCGAGGAAGTGCCTGGCGCCCAGAAGAGAATCATCAGCCTGGCGAACCGGCGCGGGCGGCCGGTCATCACCGCAACCCAGATGCTGGAATCGATGGTCACGCATCCGCGCCCCACGCGCGCGGAGGCGAGCGACGTCGCCAACGCGATTCTCGACGGCACCGATGCGGTAATGCTGTCCGCAGAGACGGCCGCGGGCGCTTTCCCGCGACTGGCTGTCGAGGCAATGAGCCGCATCATCACCGAGATGGAGCGACATCCTCCGGTGCACCGCCAGAGGCGCGAACATCCGCGCGACGAGCGGGTGACGACTGAAGTCGCGATTGCGGCTGCAACGACTGCCGCGGTGGGGATGCTTGGCGCGCCGCTCGTCGTTGTGTTCACGAAGAGCGGATTTTCGGCGAGAGTTGTGGCAGCGCACCGTCCGGGGGTATCGATCCTCGTGCTCACCGATCAGCCCCGCACTTTACGGCAGCTTGCCTTGGTGTGGGGGGTAATTCCGGAGCTCGTGCCGCATTGTGACAACTACGACGAGATGATGCAGCGCGCGAAGAAGGCTGTCGTAGAGCGGGAGCTCGCGGATCCCGGAGACCGAATCATCGTCACCGCCGGAGTGCCTTTCGACGTTCCGGGCACCACCAATCTCCTGAAAGTGGAGACCGTGTGATGTCGCCGCGCGAGCGTCACGCAGTGCAGCATTATTCGGGGCGCGAGGGATGAAACTCACTTTCCTCGGGACGGGAACGAGCTTCGGAGTTCCACAGGTGGGGTGCCGTTGCGCAGTGTGTCGTTCTCCGGACCCGCGCGACAAGCGCAACCGCGTCGGTGCCATCGTCGAAACTCATCGCGGAGCGCGACTGCTGATCGACACTCCGCCGGAGCTTCGGCTGCAGCTCATCGCCGCCGGCATCGACCGCGTAGACGCGGTGCTCTTCACGCACGATCACGCGGATCACGCTCATGGCCTGGACGACATTCGCGCTATATCGATGAGACGTGATGCGCCGCTCGACATGTACGGCCCGGCCGATTCGCTAAGGCGTCTGGCAGCGCGGTTTCCTTACATCTTCGACGATGCGATCAAGGCACTTCCCGGCACGTCGAAGCCCGAAGGCAGGGCGATTCCGCTGGAGAACGGGGAGAGCGTGGAGATTGCTGACGCCACGGTTACTCCGGTGGCTTTGCCACACGGTCTCGTGTCGGTATTCGGATACCGCATCGGGCCGCTTGCTTACGTGACAGACGCCAAGATGCTCCCGCCTGATGCACTGGCGGCATTTGCCGGAGCGAAGGTCCTCGTGCTCAACGCTCTGTTCCGCACCGGTCATCCGACTCATCTCAGCATTCCCGAGGCGGTACGCGCGGCGCAGGCGGTGGGCGCCGAACGCACGTATCTCACTCACCTCACACACGACAACTTTCACGCGGATCTCGAGGCAGAGCTTCCCCGGGGCATTGTCCCCGCCTTCGACGGCCTCACAGTCCGCATCGACTGAGCGAAACCGATGCAGATCAGAATCGACTATACGAACATGATTGGCGGCATCGTCGGTGGCATCGACGAAGCTGCATGGCAGGCAAGCCCGGCAACATTCGTCGAGGCACACGCGGCGTTCACCCGGCGCCGTCGCAGCGGGGCAGTCGGATTCGCCGACTCGGTGCGCGACATGACGCTGCGTGAGCAGGTCGTGTCGTTCGCGGGAAAATCGCGCGGACGCTTCCGCGACGTCGTGATACTCGGCATCGGCGGCTCGGCGCTTGGACCAATCGCGTTGCGCACTGCGCTGCGCCCGAGCGGCTGGAACATGCTGAGCGATGAAGCACGCAAGGGATATCCGCGGCTGCATGTGCTGGATAACGTCGATCCTGAGACGATTGCCGCACTGCTCGATCGTCTCGACCTTTCGACCGCCCTGTTCGTGGTGACGTCCAAATCGGGTGGCACCGCCGAGACGATGTCGCAGTTCCTGATCGTTCACGACAGGCTTACCGCGCAGTCGCTCTCCCCGGATGCGCACCTGGTGTTCATTACGGACCCGCAACAAGGTGCGCTGAGGCCTCTCGCTGCGCGTCTTGGAGTACCCGCTCTCGACATTCCATCGAACGTCGGCGGCCGTTTCAGCGTTCTCACTCCCGTTGGAACGCTCCCCGCGGCACTGATGGGGATCGACGTCAACGCGCTGCTCGATGGCGCCGCCGACATGGCTGTGCAATGCGACAGCTCTACGCTCGCACGGAATCCGGCGGGCGTCTACGCAATGCTCCAGTGGATCTCGACCACCACAAACGGGAAGAGCATCAATGTCTTCATGCCCTACTCCGACCCCCTTCGCGATTTCGCCGCGTGGTTTGTCCAGTTGTGGGCAGAGAGTCTCGGCAAGCAGACAACGAGTGGCGCATCGGTTGGCCAAACGCCTCTCGCGGCGCTTGGCGCCACGGACCAGCACAGCCAGGTACAGCTTTTTATGGAAGGGCCGAAAGACAAGACAATCACTTTCGTCGCCGTTGAGGAGCGCCGAGCGGACGTGTCCATCCCCCATGGATTCGGGGACGTGAAGGAGCTTGGATATCTCGGCGGCCACACCCTGTCCGAGCTGATCGACGTGGAGCGACGCGCAACCGCGGGGGCCCTGGCGAAGCGAGGGCGACCGAACCTCACCATCCACCTCGATCGCGTGGACGAATGGCATGTAGGAGGCCTGATCATGCTGCTGGAGCTGGCCACTGCATATTCCGGCGAGCTGTACGGCATTGACGCTTTCAACCAGCCGGGTGTCGAGCTTGGAAAGCAGTTCGCCTATGCCCTGCTGGGGCGACCAGGTGCCGATGACGCGCGGAAGGAGTGGGAATCCCTTCCTTCACCCGACTCGCGCTGGAGCGTTTGAAACCCTTGCAACGCGCGCTGTCCGCGGCGACCTTCTCCGGTCTATGTCACAGGAACTGATGAAGGGCGCGCTGCACGTCGACGGAGGCCTCCTGACAGTCTCCGACGAAACGCCGCTCGCCTCTGCCGAAATGGACACACTCGTCCGCGCGGCGGTGTTTGGCGATCCCGATGTCCGCGACGACGCGCGGTGGATGATCTGGGAAATTGGCCAGTCCGTGGGAGTGATCCCGTCGTCGATCCACCAGCTTTACCTCGCGCGCGGCAGGGGTGAGACGGGCGGTTACACAGTTCCCGCGATCAACGTGCGTGGCATGACCTACGATACCGCGCGCTCGATCTTCCGCACCGCGAAACGTCTGGATGCGGGCGCGCTGATCTGTGAGATCGCGCGTTCGGAGATTGCGTATACCGATCAGCGTCCGGCGGAATACGTCGCGGTGCTGATTGCCGCTGCGCTGCGAGAAGGGTGGCGCGGGCCGCTGTTCATACAGGGCGACCACTTCCAGGTCAACGCAAAAAAATTCGCCGTGGATCCCGAGACCGAAGTCAACGCCGTGAAGCAACTGGCGCGAGAGGCGGTAGCTGCTGGGTTCTACAACATCGACATCGACACCTCGACGCTCGTCGATCTCTCGAAGCCCAACCTCGAGGAGCAGCAGCGCGTGAACTACGAGCAGGCGGCGGACATTGCGATGTTCGTTCGCGGCCTGCAGCCGGAAGGCATCGACATTTCCCTCGGTGGAGAGATCGGAGAAGTCGGGACGGAGAACAGTACAGAGGAAGAACTGCACGCCTACATGTCCGGTTTCAACCGCACGCTCGAAAAGAGATCTCCCGGGCTTGCCGGCCTCAGTAAGATCAGCGTGCAGTCGGGGACGACTCACGGTGGAGTAGTGCTGGCGGACGGCTCCATCGCCGACGTACAGATCGACTTCGACACTCTACAGCGCCTGTCAGACGTCGCCCGCGAGGACTACGGTCTGGCGGGCGCCGTGCAGCACGGCGCTTCGACTCTGCCCGATGTCGCTTTCAACAATTTTCCGCGCACTGAGACGGCCGAAATTCATCTCGCGACGAACTTTCAGACGATGCTGTACGATCGCCTGCCGCGGGCGCTTCGAGGCGAGATATACGAATGGCTGAAGGAGAACGCGAAAGACGAACGCAAGTCCGCGGACTCCGACGAGCAATTCTTCTACAAGACGCGCAAGAAAGCGCTGGGCCCATTCAAGCGACGATTCTGGGACCTCGATGCAGAGGTCAAGACCGCTCTGGCGGCCGCCTACGATGAGAAGTTCGCCTTTCTCTTCACGCAGCTTGGAATTGCCGGCACGGCGGAGGCGGTAGCGAAGCACGTCAAATTAGTTGTTCAGCACCGGCCGCAGCCGCATGAGGGCCTCGCCGTTGTTGCCGCCGCTCCTGACGACGCTGACCTGAGTGACTGAGGCCGGGTTCTGGCCGCCATGGATTTCCCTGTTGCGCAGCGCCGCCAGGAAATCGTCCCATGAAACGCGCAACGCCCTCAATGCACTGGTGGTGAACCTCGAGGTAGTACGCAGCCGAACGGACGGCAACGACTTCGTCATGCCATTCTTGGATCAGGCTGTAGCTCAGTCGGAGGAGTCGATTCGCATGGCGGAATCGTCGGCCGCATTGCTCGAGCTACTGCTTGCCGCAGTGGACTCGAATGGAACCGTTCAATGCGAGGTCACGGGTCCCCTCACGGTGAGACTGCGCTCGCGGAGTGCGGAAAGGGATCGGTTACATCACGCAATCGAGGCAGCGAGCGCCAGAACCGGCATTCGCGCGGACAGCGACGCTGCCGCGATTATATTTACCTTCCCCCCAGAAAGCCCAGCGGAAACAAACCAGAGCGAATGAACAAAGCGAAGATCCTGATCGCGGACGACGAGCTGTCGATGACCAATGCCCTCAGTGCCATTCTCACCGGAGAGGGCTACGAGGTTGCGGTCGCGCTGGATGGCAAGAAAGCACTCGACCAGCTTGGCTCGGAGAGCTTCGGAGTGGTTCTCGCTGACCTGAAGATGCCGAAGCTCGACGGACTCGCGCTTCTGAAGGAGCTTCAGCGGCTCGCCATCCCCACGGAATGCATCATCG
>JALYOO010000307.1 GCA_030856845.1 Gemmatimonadota bacterium | reverse complement strand
TTCGGGAGATGGGCCGCGACACTACCGGCGTGAAGGGAATCGACCTGCGCGCCGAGGATGCGGTGGTGGGAATGGTGGTGATCAAGCGTGACGCAACGATCCTCGTTGTCACCGAGCGCGGGCTCGGCAAGTGCTCGCATATCGATGACTATCGCGTGCAGCGCCGTGGCGGCAAGGGAATCATCACCGTCAACCGAACAGAGCGAACCGGCAACGTTGTCGGCGTAATGGAGGTTCTGCCGGAGGACGAGATCATGTTGATCACCAGGAACGGCGTGATCATTCGCTCCTCGGTGGCGCAGATCAGGGTCACGGGTCGTATCGCTCAGGGGGTGAGACTCGTCAATCTGGATGATGGCGATATACTGACGGCGGTCGCCCGCGTGATTCCGGAGGATGACGACACGGATTCTGTGGGAGACGATTCTGTTGTCGTCGCCGGAGAAGGCACCGGTCTCGAGGCCGACGCCGAATGACCCGATTCGACGAGAGGTTGCCCTTTGGGCTCAATGGACGCGCCGGCGTTCGACGAGGTGCACACGCTCAAGGCGGCGCTCCGGATGGTGGAGGCCGAGCTTCAGCGCGTCCGTGACGAGGGCGAATCCCGCCGGCACCTCGTCGATATCCTGCACGAGGTCATGGGTGATCTCCCCACCGACGAGATTTTCCACCTGCTTGCCCGGCGGCTGGCCCACGCACTCAAGCTCTCGCACGCATCGGTAATTCGCACCACCCCTGGTGCGCGCACCGGAATCGTTGCCACCGCGTTCGAGCAGCCGCATATGCAGGACCTCGAGATCGACCTCGACAAGTATCCCGAACTGATTGCCGCGCTACAGGGCAAGATACCGGTACTCATTCCCGATCTCGAGCTCTGTACACTCTATGCCCCGCTGCGTTTGACATGGGAGCGCGATGGAACGCAGGTGAATATCCGGTCCGTGATGGCACTTCCATTCCCAATCGACGGTGAGGATATGGGCGTGTTCCTGCTTCGGCGGACGAAGGAAACGCCGAAGTTCGAAGCGTCCGACGTGGACTTCGCGTCAAATGTCGTGCGAGGAGCTGGTACCGCGATTCAGCGCGCGCACGCAATCGAATCCGCCCGGGCTGACAACCAGCGCCTCGAAGCGCTGGCGCAGACCGACTCGCTGACGCAGCTGCTGAACCGCCGCGCTCTCATGGTGCGGCTGGCGACCGAGATGGAGCGGGTGCGCAGATACAATTCGCCGCTCGGCATGCTGCTGCTCGACCTCGACCACTTCAAGGTCGTCAATGACACGTGTGGTCATCTGGCCGGTGATGACGTGCTCTCCGCTGTCGCAGCCCTCCTTCAGAGATCAGTGCGTGTCGTTGACATTCTGGCGCGCTACGGCGGTGAAGAGTTCGTCATCATTCTGCCGGAGACCGGCCGCGACGGTGCGATGGCGTTCGCCGAGCGTATTCGCCATCGCATCGGAGCGCACAGATTCCTGATTCCGGGAAACGAGATCCGGATCACAGCGAGCATCGGCGTTGCGACCTATCCATCATTGCAGCTGGATTCGGTCGAAGATCTCTTTCGCGCTGCGGACGCGGCACTCTATCGCGCCAAGGATGGCGGTCGTAATCTAGTCTCCAGTTGATTCAGGACCGAGCGCGTGTGTTGAGACCGCGCTAACGTAACCACAGCACCCGACCTTGATGACGAGCTTCCGTTCCACACCCGCGCGCCGGAAAGCGCTCGGCAGTGCCCTGCTCGCGGCGTCTTCGGTCGCGTGCATGAACCCTGATTCCAACCCCGCTCCCGCTGACAGCACTGTCCTGTCGCGCAGCGCGCCGGTGGTGACTTCGGCGCGAGTGAATCAGGGCACGTACGGCCTGCGGTCGACCGTCAAATGGCTGCTTTCACCCGACAGCTCGGCCATGCTTGTGTCGGTGGATCCGGTAGGAGTGGAGAACGAGCCGGTCGCCAACAGCTTTTTCTACGGAAGCGAGAGCAGGAACTTCCACACGAGGATGGATGGTGTGTGGGATGTAGCGCCGTCTCCCGATTGGGGCACCATCGCGTTTTCGCGTGCGCATGTAGTGAGCGGTGGAGGTGCGGACACGATTCCCCCTGCCTTGTGGACCGACCTCGCGCGGCGGACAGGAATGGATACCGCGACGCTGATCAACGCGTCGTTCGCTTCAAGCGGCATGGCGCTGGCAAAGGCGATCGCGCAGCCCGGAATCATTCAGGTTCCACCGGACGCGCGTGCGGCCGGTGCTGCTGAAGCTGCGACTCCGCGACTCTACCGTATACCGCGCGGGTGGCGCGTGCGATGGACAACTGATGGTACGATGGTGGCTCTCGGGAACAATCCCGCTCTCGCCGCGGATGATGAGCAATCCCAGTCGTGGGCCGCGCTCGATCCGAAGAACGGAGGGTTTCATGGAACGCTGCCAGAGGGTGCGCAGCTGATAACGCCGGCCTGGGTCGTCGGTCCTTCGCTCGAGATGTCGGTGCCCGTGGATATGCAGGCGTCCCCGCCGATCAGCATCGTCAGTGGCAAGCGAAGGTTTTTGATCGAGAGCAGCCAGGGAGTGATCACCGCTCGCGAAGTCGACGCCGAATCGACTCGCGCGAACAGCCCGTTCCCGATCGGGTCGGGGAAAGCGCTCGCCGCAACGAAGGGCGGACGGTACATCCTTGCGCTGGCGCCGCGGAGAACGGCCGTTGCGAATGAGGTGCCCGTCGAAGCCGTCGTCTACATCGTTGGCTGGTAACGGCGAGCAGAAAGACTTCAACTGCAGCTGCGGGCATTGAGCCTGAGCGGTGGGCTCTGAGCCTTTAAGGTACAGACCGGGATGGTAGGTGAGCTGGAAACCGGATGATAGGTGAGCCGGGGTCTATACCGCGGTAGCCCACGACTCAGGCTCACTAAGCCCCGGCTCTTGGCTTTTTCACCCCACGAGTTTGACCTTAAAGGCTCAGGGCCCACCGCTCCAGCCCAATGCCCGCGGCTCAGCTGTACACGATGATGTTGGAGGGAGCGTCAGCGCCCCATCTGTCGGAGCTCGACGAGGAGGCACCTGTCCTGGACAACGTCGATGCCCGCGCGCGCGAGTCGCTCCGCCGCTGCGTCGTTCCTGATGCCTGACTGGAACCACACGGTCTTCGGCTGCTTCGCGATGATGTCATCGAGATGAGCGGGTATGGACTCGGCGCGGCGGAATACATTCACCATGTCGATGTCTCCCGGAATGTCGGCAACGCTGCGATACACTGGCTGACCCAGCATCTCGGTTGCCTGGGGATAGTAGACCGGCACCGGGATGACGTCGTATCCGGCACGTTGCGCGTATTGCGGAACGAAATACGCTGGCTGATACGACTCCCGCTTTATTCCGAGAACTGCGATGCGCTTCGTGCCCATCAACACTTCGCGAATGCGCTGCGAAGATTCGACGATATGCCGACGCCAATCTGATTCGGTCGTGCGCGCCTGCGGTTCTGTCATACGGGGAACAACTGCAACGACTGCGCCGGGGTGACGTTGGTGCGCTTTCGCCGATAACTTACCCGCTCTTCAAGTGCACTTTACGGAGATTCACCTAATGCGGATGCTGGTTCTCGGGGCGGGACTTCAGGGCTCCGCCTGCGCATATGATTTGCTTCAGAACGCGGATGTCACGGAAGTACGGCTGTGCGATATCGATGTCAGACATGTCGCCGGCTTCCTCGCACCTTATTCCGGCGGTCGCCTCATTCCGACGGCGCTCGACGTACGTGATTCGGACGCCGTGTCAGCGCTGATGCGCGAAGCGGACGCCGCGATGAGTGCGCTTCCATACTACTTCAACCTCAATATCGCGAAGCTCGCCGCCACGGCCGGAGTGCATTTCTGCGATCTCGGTGGCAATACCGGTATTGTTTTCGAGCAGAAGAAGCTCGCAGGTCAGGCGCGCGAGAAAGGCATCACCATCATCCCCGACTGCGGTCTGGCGCCAGGAATGGTCAACATTCTCGCGCAGCACGGCATCGATCAGATGGACAGCGTCGATGAGGTGAGAATCTTTGTCGGCGGATTGCCTCAGAATCCGGAACCGCCGCTCAACTATCAGATCGTCTACTCGCTCGAGGGAGTCCTCGACTATTACACGACGCTGTCATGGGTGATTCGGGATGGCAAGCGCTCGCAGGTGAAAGCTCTTTCCGAAATCGAGACAGTAAAGTTCGACGGGCCCGTCGGTGAGCTCGAGGCCTTTCATACTGCGGGCGGCCTGAGCACGATGGCCTTCACTTACGAAGGCAGGATACCGACGATGGAATACAAGACGCTGAGGTATCCCGGGCATGCGAAGATCATGGAGGCAATTCGCGACCTGGGACTGCTGGATCTGGAGCCGCTGGATGTGAAAGGCGTCAAGGTCGTGCCACGGGATGTCGCCGTCGCCGCGATGGGGCCGCGACTCACCAAGGCGAAGGGGAAAGACCTGGTGGCGCTTCGCGTGACGGTCAGTGGAACGAAGAACGGAATACGGAGCAGCGTCGGATGGGAGCTGATCGACAAGTACGACGAGGAGCGAGGAATCAGCGCGATGATGCGCGCGACCGGTTACTCCCTGTCTATCACCGGCCAGATGCAGGCACGCGGCGAAATCAAGCCGCCCGGCGTACATACGCCCGACGAGGCGGTGCCGCCGGAAAAGTACATCGCGGAACTCGGGAAGCGCGGAGTGGTCATCAAGACCCTCTCAGCCGTTTCTCAGCGCGCGAAGTTTGACATGGTCTGACCCATCGCATCCATCATCGACTTCGCCGTCCACCTGTCCCGCCCGTTGTACACGAACGAAAAAGCGATCACCTCTCCGTTCAGCGCGGTCACATAACCGCCCAGTCCCACGACATCGTTGGTCGTGCCGGTTTTCGCGTGGAGGTTGCCCTGCGCGGAGCCTCCTCGCATCCTCCGGCGAAGCAGCTCCGACTCGCCCGCCACCGGAAGTGACGCGTGGAAATAAGGTCCCCACGGCGCGCGATGCGCATAGCCTAGCATCTGCACCATCGATCTCGCGGTAACTCTGTCGAGTGTTGAAAGGCCACTCCCATCGGCAATCTGGAGAGCGATACTGTCCGCGCCGACCTTGTCCCTGAAAAACTGCCGCAGCAGCGAGCGCGAATTGGCGATGGTTCCGACGGCGTTCCGCTCCGGACCGCGCGCCGCGTTACGCAGAACCAGCTCCGCATAGTGATTGATGCTCTCGCGGTTCATCGCCGCGAGAATCCGGTCCAGCGTCGGCGACGCAACGCTGGCGACCTTCGTTGCTCCTTGCGGCGTTTTTCCGAGACGGATTCCTCCCGCCACAGCGATTCCTTTCGTCACCAGCGCACTCCTCAGCGCGCCGGTCGCGAACGGCGCGGGATGCTCGACTACATACACGTAGCGGCGCGGTGGCGAGCCGGAGCCGATCGTGCCCGAGACCGTGATCGCTCCCTCACTCGTGCGTCGAATTGAAAGTCGGGCACCGCCGCCTTTGACAGTTCGCACGTTGTTGAAGATCGGAATAGCGCTCGTCGCCGGCTCGAGCTTCGCACCTTGTCCGGGCACTACGGTGACCCAGATGAGGTTCTCATTCAGCGAAAGACCGGACACTCGCGCCGCATAACCGGATTGCAGATATCTGGACAACCAGCCTTCGGGGATTCTTTGATCGTCGAACGCGGTGGCATCACCGATCACTTCGCCAGTCACCGTTCGGATTCCGCGCGCTGCGATCTGCTCGGCGAGGAGATTCATCGGTGCTGCCGGCCCGCCGCTGAGATAGCGCCCGCCAAGGGTGGGATCACCGTCGCCGCGAAGGTAGAGATTGCCGTTGAGCGTTCCATCCGTTCCCAGCGTACCGTCGTAAAGAACATCGGTACTGAACTGATAGCGCGGCCCCAGTCGCTCGAGTGCGACTGCGGCTGTCAGCATCTTCAGGGTCGAAGCCGGCACGAGCGGTGTTCCGGCGTTGTGCGTGAAGAGAGTGTCGCCACGTGTCAGTGACACCGCCATGATTCCGAACAGACCGCCGCGGACGCGGTTGGCCATCACTCCCATATCCGATTTAAGAGCCATAGCCGATCGTGGGAAGGTGGCAACCACGGCCGGTACCACCGGCGCGACCGGCCGCCGCACGGTTCTCCGACCCTTCGCCCTTGATTGACGTGATCGCGAAGCGGTTCTCTTTTTCGCGGCCGCTGTTGCGGCTCTCTTCTTTGCCGCCGAGGCGGCGGCCTTCTTCTTCGCGGCCGACGATACTGTTGCTTTCTTAGTGGTCTTGCGCCGCGTCTGCCCGTCTACGGGGAGCGCGGTGACCGCGGCCAGCAGGACGACGGCGAAAATTCTCAACTTGCGATACAGCATCGAATCAGGTCTGAGTGTGCGTGCGAATAAGACAGATTGTCACAGGTGCCAATGAATCGGAACGTAATACCCCACACGCGATCAGACTGCCTATGCAAACGTGTATGCTTTGGGTAATTTCCCGATAACGAGACCATTTGAGGACATGATTGATGGCTGACCGCCACAGTTCCGTACGCGAAGGTGTGTACGCCGGCTTTATCGGAGCCACCGCGGTAGCGGTCTGGTTTCTCATCATCGACACGATTGGCGGCAAGCCCCTGCACACTCCGGACATCCTTGGCCAGGGGTTGATCAGCATACTTGGCAAGATGCCGATGATGGCCGACTCGATGATAATGCGAGTCCTCGCGTACACGATCTTTCACTACATTGCCTTCTCGCTTGTCGGAATACTCGTTGCCAGCATAGTCCATCAGTCGCATCGCACGCCCGCCATCCTCGCCGGGTTTCTGATCGCGTTCGTTGCGTTCGAGCTGGGCGCCATTGGACTGACGACACTGTTCACCGAATCCCGCTTTGGGGGCATGGCCTGGTACCAGATTTTTCTCGCCAACCTACTGGCTGCGGGGCTGATGTTCTGGTTCATGTGGCGGCGTCATCCGGCGCTGGGCCACGACATCAATGTCGCCCTCACTGGAACCGACGACTGGGAGACATCGGACGCAAATCCGGACAGGGTCGCTCCCGCTGACAACCGCCGCTAGGCGGCGCTGGGCTTCCAGTCCACCTGTGCCGCCGCCGCGTGGTCCTCACCGAGTGCGGCCCACTTGAAAAACACGACCGTCATTATCAGCGTGAAGACCAGCCCGCCCGGGATCCACATGATCAACCCGCCGAGCATCTGGTCGTCCATCGGCGATAGTCCCCACAGCCGGGGCGCCGATGAATACGCCGGGTACAGAACGCGGTCGGACATCACGATGTACACCGCGATGATCGACATCGGAATGCTCATCAGGAAGCAGTAGAGCATCTGCCCGGGGTAGGCGAGCCGAGGGAGCTCCGGCAGCTGGCTCGTCAACGGCCACCACATGAGAACAGCGGCCGACATGAACATCAGGTGCTCGAAGATGTGGACGTTGTGATCGGCCATTGCGGCGTTGTAGAACGCGGGCACATGCCAGAGCGCCATCACGAGATTGAAAACAGCGAAGCATACCATCGGGCGGGTAAGGCGCCGGGCGATGGCGGCGACTGTCCGATTCGCCATGACTGGCCGGATCATCCAGCCAGGTGTTCCACCAATCAGTAACGGTGGCATCGCGAGAGTGAGCAGCAGGTGCTGCACCATGTGTCCACTGAACAGGTATACATCGCTCAGGTCGTGCAGCGGACCGTTGAGCGAAGCGAAGATCACGAACAGGGCAAGCAGAAATGACGCTATGCGAACAGAGCTCAGCTGTTCATCGGCTTTGCGCCGGCGCGCTCTCCAGAAATAAAGTCCGGCGATGCCGGCGAGCCCGATGACGGTGCTGGGATGAATGGACCACGACACCCAGCTGAGCTGTGTGAACGGATGAAGGAGAGCGAGCACCATCGCGGTACCTATCTGCCGAACCGCGCCACCAGCTGACCGAACAGAAAGAGCAGCGAGATGAGCGTGAGCGCCGCGATGAGTAGTGGACCGGTGAAGAGCGCACGGAACAGCTTGTGGTCGTATTTAAGATGCATGTAGAACGCGACCACGATGACAAACTTGACTGCCGACATGATCAGCAGGCTGGGTACGAATGCGCGCGACGCCACGAACGACGGGATGTAGTAGGCCCACACTTCCGCCACCGTTATCAGCGTAAGAATCAGCGCGACCTTCCAGTAGGTCGACCATCCCGGGTGATGTTGTTCTTCACCGTGCGCTTCCGGGGTGGTGGCGGCAGGGTCCGAGTGATTCGGTTGGTGTTCCATCGTCTCCTACTGGATCAGGTAAATCAGCGTAAAGATCACAATCCACACCACGTCGACGAAGTGCCAGTACAGCGCGGCGAGGTCGACGTTCATCGCATCGGCGGGGCCGAGCCCGCGGCGATAATCGATTGCGAGGAGTGTCACGAGCCAGATCACGCCGGCGGTCACGTGGGCCCCGTGAAAACCGGTAAGTGTAAAAAAGGACGAACCGAAGAGATTCGTGCGAATCGTGAGGCCTTCATGCACGAACGACGTGAACTCGTAGGCCTGGAACGCGAGAAAGGTCGTCCCGGCGATTGCTGTGCCCCAAAGCCACAGCTTCGAGGAGCCGAGAATCCTGTCGCCCCTCGTGCGCTTGGGCAGGTTCTTGTTCTGCACCGCCGAGAGTGCGAGCACCATGAACAGCGACGACATCAGAAGCACGAACGTCGATGCGGACGTCACCGGGATGTTCAGGATCGGCTTGAATACTTCGCCCGACGGACTGGTGTAGATGTCGTGCGGGTACGGCCCGACGAGACTTCGTCCCTTGTAGATGAGGTACGTGGATATGAGCGAGACGAACAGCATGCACTCCGAGCCGATGAAGGCCCAGATTGCGATCTTGCGGCTGTCGAGTCCGGTGCTCGTGTAGTGGTGCGCGGCTGGCGCTGACATTCTAGTGGTGCTCCGGCTCGAGCGGGCTCAGCAGCCAGCTGTACAATGCAAACACCATCACCCCGGCGCCCACGAAAGTGAGCGCCATGCTCGTGAGCAGCCCGCAGAACATGATCACCATCGCACCCGCAACCACCAGCGGCTTGATGGTGCTGTAAGGAAGGACGATGTGCAGATCCTCGGGAGTCTTTCCTTCCTGGGAATTGATGCGCGCGCTCTCCATGTCCTTCTCGTTACCCTCCCACAGCGGATAACGCGACGTGACAGTCGGAATGGTCGCGAAGTTGTACTCCGGCGGAGGAGACGGAATAGTCCACTCCAGGGTTCCCGCGCCCCAGGGGTTGGAACCGGCGACCTCACCGCGCTTGCGGCTGAGGAAGAAGTTGTAGACGAAGATTGCGGTTGCCACGACCAGCATGTAGGCGCCGATGCTGGAGATGAGGTTGAAGGTGTCCCAGCCCTGGCCCGAGTCGTAGGTGTAGATGCGACGCGGCATTCCCAGCATTCCCGAGAAGTGCATCGGGAAGAAGGTCAGGTTCATGGCGATGAAGTTGAGCCAGAAGTGAACCTTGCCGAGCTTCTCGTCCAGCAGGCGGCCGGTGATCTTGGGAAAATAGTGGTAGATCCCGGCGAAAATTCCCATGATCGAGCCGCCGAACAGCACATAATGGAAGTGGGCAACGATGAAGTAGCTGTCCGTCTGCTGAAGATCGGCCGGTGGCGAGGAGTGCATGACACCCGAAATTCCGCCGATGGTGAACAGCCCGATCAGCCCGATGCCGAACATCATCGATGTCGTGAACCGCAGCGATCCCTGCACCATCGTACCGATCCAGTTGAAGATCTTCACACCGGTTGGGATCGCGATCAGCATCGTCGACACGGCGAAGAAGCTGTCCGCGATCGCACCCATCCCGACCGAGAACATGTGGTGCGCCCAGACTCCGAAGCCGAGTACGCCGATGAGCACGCCGGAGTAGACCATCACCGGATAGCCGAACAGAGGCTTCTTCGAGTAGGTGGGGAGTACCTCGGACACGAGTCCGAATGCTGGCAGAATCAGGATGTAGACTTCGGGGTGACCGAAGATCCAGAACAGATGCTGCCATAGAAGCGGGTCCGCGCCAGCGGCTACAGTATAGAAGTTCGTTCCGAAGAATCTGTCGAACAGCAGGAACACCAGCGCGACGGTGATGACTGGAAAGGCGAGGATCAGGAGGAACTGCGTTACGAACGACATCCACGTGAACATCGGCATGCGCATGAGCGTCATACCGGGTGCGCGCAGATTGATGATGGTGGTAATGAAGTTGAAGGCGGCAGCGAGAGACGACACGCCGAGGATCTGGAGGCCGATCACCCAGAAGTCGATGTTTACGCCGGGAGAGTATGCCTTGGTCGTGAGGGGAGCGTAGCCGAACCATCCGGCATCCGGCGCCACCTTGAAAAAGATCGGCAGCGTGATGAAAATGCCGCCGAACAGATAAACCCAGTAGCTGAACGCATTGAGCCTGGGGAAGGCGACGTCGCGCGCACCGATCTGGAGCGGGATCAGGAAGTTGAAGAACGCTGCCGAGAGCGGCATGATGGCAAGGAACACCATCGTCGTCCCATGCATCGTGAAGAGCTGATTGTACACCTCCGCCGATACGAGCTGTCCGTTGGGACCCTGCAGCTGCGCGCGGATGATCACTGCCTCGAGCCCGCCGATGATGAAGAACGCGAAGGCGGTGAAGAGGTAGAGAATCCCGATGCGCTTGTGATCGACCGTCGTCAGCCAGCTCCAGACCCCGGTCTGCCCGTAGGCGGATTCGGCAGTGCTGTGAGGGGCCTGCGCGGGCTGAGCTGTCGTTGCCATTCTTTCGATTCCTCTACTTCAACAT
>JALYOO010000306.1 GCA_030856845.1 Gemmatimonadota bacterium | reverse complement strand
CGAAGCGCGAGCCATGAATCGAAGGGGCCCGGCACTGCGCCCGATGCGTTCTGAATGAATTGCAGCTTGTCAGCGATCCCGTCGTCACGAACAACGGCGATGCCACCGATCATGTCGCTGTGGCCGTTGAGATACTTCGTCGTGGAGTGATAGACGATATCCGCCCCGTGATCGAAAGGCCGCTGGAAGAAGGGCGTGGCGAAAGTGTTATCGACGATGAACGTCGCCTCCGCCTCGCGCGCTATCTCACCCGCCGCGGCGAGGTCGGTGAGGCGCATCAACGGATTGGTAGGCGTCTCGATCAGAATGGCCTTCGTGTTCGGCCGGCGTGCGTCGGCGATACGCGATGCATCGCGCGAGTCGACGTAAGTGAACGTCAATCCGAAATTCTGAAGAATCTTGTCGAACAGGCGGAACGTTCCGCCGTAGACGTTCTCGCCGCACACGATGTGATCCCCGGACTTGAACAGCTTCATGATCGAGTCCAGACATCCCATGCCGCTGCTGAAAGCGAACCCATGCACACCGCCCTCGAGCGTGGCGACATTTCGCTCCAGCGCTTCACGGGTGGGATTCTTCCCCCTGGCGTATTCGTATCCCTTGTTGCTGCCCAACGCGTCCTGGACGTAGGTCGAAGTCGTGTAGATCGGCGTCATGATGGCGCCTGAGAGCAGGTCGGGGCGTTGTCCGGCGTGTATCGCGCGAGTGCCGAAGGCGGCGTTCAGATCTTCGTCGAAGATGCGGGTCATGTCGGACGTGTGGGAGGAAGGTTACTCGTCAAAGATAAGCGTCCTGCCAGCGCGCGGCGCGGCGTGAGGATGTAGCTTCCCGCGTGTTCGCCGGGTGGGCGGTGCCGCCTGGCTCGATGTGGCTGGCGGTTCGCGCCTGGAGGTTCATTGGGTAAGGGGTTCGAAGGGCTGATGGTGAGTGTGTCGGGGGTGCGCGGACGCGTCGGCGAGGCGCTCACTCCGGAGATCGTCGCGCAATTTGCCTCCGGATTCGGGGCGTGGGCTAAGCGTCGTGCGGGAGGCGACCGTGCCGCTATCGTTGTCGGACGAGACAGTCGCGTTTCAGGACCGATGTTTCACCGGATAGTGCTGGGCTCGCTTCAGTCAGTGGGCTGCGACGTGATCGATATCGGGATGGTGCCAACGCCCACCGTGCAGCTGGCGGTGGAGCATCATCATGCCGCCGGCGGACTCGCGATCACCGCCAGCCACAACCCGATCGAATGGAATGCACTCAAATTCATCGGCTCGTCGGGACTTTTTCTCGACGGGGCGGAAGCGGCGGCGATGCGCTCGGTTGTCGAGGGAACCATCGAGCGCGCGACATGGGACGCGCTGGGCGTCGTGAAATCCGATCCACAAGCGGCGGAGCGACACATCGATGCTGTTCTCGCTCTTCCGTTTATCGACGTGGATGCGATACGACGGCGACGCTTCCACGTTGCGCTCGACTGCGTGCGAGGTGCCGGAGGCTCGTTCATGCCATCGCTGCTCGAGCGACTGGGGTGCCGCGTGTCCGGCATCAACCTCGAGACCGACGGTGTATTTCCGCGCGCTCCCGAGCCGGTTCCCGAGAACCTCGGCGACCTTGAGCGACTGGTGAAAGAGAGCGGGGCGGATGTGGGATTTGCGGTCGACCCCGATGTTGACCGCCTCGCGCTCGTCTCGGACAAGGGCGAGGCGATCGGAGAGGACTACACCCTCGCGCTCGCGGCGAAGGTGGTGTTACGCCATCGCCAGGGCAACGTGGTGACGAATCTTTCCACGAGCCGGATTGTCGACGACATCGCGCGAGAGCAGGGCAGGATGGTGATTCGTGCGCCTGTTGGCGAGGTGAATGTTGCCACGCGAATGAGAACGGAGAACGCGCCGATTGGAGGCGAGGGAAACGGCGGGGTAATCCTCTCGGAAATGCATCTTGGTCGCGACGCGCCGGTCGGTGCAGCGCTGATGCTCCAGCTATTGCTGGACGAAGCGCGACCGTTGTCGGCGATCGTGGGCGCTTATCCGCGGTACTCGATTGTGAAGGACAAGTTGGATCGCCCGTCGGCGCCCCTCGACGCCGTGTACGCGTCGTTGTGTGCCGCATTCCCCGACGCTCAAGCCGATACGCAGGACGGCCTTCGTCTCACGTGGGCCGATCGCTGGGTACATGTGCGGCCCTCCGGTACGGAGCCCATCGTGCGCGTGATCGCGGAAGCGCCAAGCGCGTTGGAAGCGGCCAAGCTCATTCGTGCGTGCAGGGTTCCCCTCGACGCGCTGACCACCTGAACCCGCCGGGCGAGGAGCCTCAGCAGCCGCCCCTCCGCTGGCTGCGTCGAGAACGGGAAATCGTCGCACTATAGGACAGGGTTACGCCCCGGGATAGCAGCGCTGCTGTACCTTCCATGTGGGGTCACGCTGCCGGGGCGCTTTCGGTCCGAGCTTTGCCGTTTATTTTCCTTTCCCCAAGGGTTGTCCGCCCTCTAACACGATGAGTGTCGTATGTGTGGAATCGTCGGCTACATAGGTGAGCGTGGGGCAACGCCCCTCCTGATCGATGGGCTCAAGCGCCTGGAGTACCGCGGGTACGACTCCGCCGGCGTTGCAATCCTCAACGGGAGCGGTGTCGAGACGCGGAAGGCGGCGGGAAAGATCTCAAAGCTCGAAGCCGCACTCGCCGGTTCGCCGGTGCACGGCAACCTCGGCATCGCGCACACACGCTGGGCGACGCACGGCCCGCCCACCGAGTGCAACGCGCATCCGCACGTGGATTGCAAGGGCAACATCGCGGTAGTGCACAACGGCATCATCGAGAACTCGAACGCCCTCAAGACACATCTCCAGAGTCTGGGGCACGTTTTCGTCTCCGATACCGACACCGAAGTGATCGCCCACCTCATCGAGGAAGCCTTCGACGGGAACCTCGAGGACGCTGTGATCGAAGCCCTCTGGCAGGTTGAAGGCACCTACGGCATTGCCGTCGTGTCAAGCCAGGACAAGGACAAGATCGTCGCGGCAAGAAAGGGTAGCCCTCTCCTCATTGGCCTCGGGGATGGCGAGTACTACATCGCCAGCGACGCTTCGGCCATCCTCGCTCAGACTCGTGAAGTTGTGTACCTCGACGACGGCGATCTGGCTGTGTTGACACGCGACGGCTACCGCGTCATCGACCTTCGCGCCAAGGAGCTAGAGCG
>JALYOO010000303.1 GCA_030856845.1 Gemmatimonadota bacterium | reverse complement strand
GGCTCGCGGTGCACGCCGAGAGATCGCCGCGCGCGTTGATGGCGCGGACACCTCCATTGTAAAACGCGGCATACAGTATCCCGCTCTGCTCGTCAGCGGAAAAATTGTGAGCCCCCGCTCCGGCGATGCTCAGAAACGCTACTTCCCGCGGGTTGCTCATGTCGCTCACATCAACGACATGCAGATCGCCTACAGAAGAGCCCCCAACCCCACCAGGCCCCTCCTCACCCACGAACGCATAACGCTTCGAGCCTGTGACTGGATCGTGAAACCAGTGGATGTTGTGGGCTTTTCCGCCAACCGTCCGCACATTGCCGATCGACACCGGGTTGGAGGGAGATCCACCCTTCCCTCCTCCGCCGATATCGAAGATTGTCATGCCATCGTTCCACAACGCGGCCATCAGAATACCGTCGCGGACGAATACATCGTGAATCACCGGGTTCCCAATCTCCTGCGAGAACACCTCGACGGGAGAGGCCGGAGTGGTAATGTCGATGATCACGAGTCTGCTGCGCGTCGCGCGCGCGTCGACAGACAGAAACGCGTAGAGTCGTCCAGCGACACTCTCAACATAGGCGGTGTGGACGCCGTTGCTGATACTCGGGCTTGTGTAGCGACTGACCAGCGATGGAGCGACTGGATTCTGGATGTCGTAAATGACCAGGGAGCCGGTGGGCTCAGTCGATACTACCAGATACCTGCCGTCGCTCGTCGCCTGAATGTCGCCGAGCGTCGATACGCCCGCGACGATAACGGAGTCGAGCAGCAGTGGTGTGGTTCCGGAGACGTTCCAGATCTTGATTGCATTGCCAGGCGCCTGTACTCCGTTCAGAGTCCTGCTGCCCCACGTGGTTGTATAGCCGGTATTCCCATGCACCCAGAGCTCGGCGGTGTATCGCTCCGACACTGCGCCGTGACCCTCGGCCCGGAGCCCGGGAATAGTGATGTCGATCGGGTCTGGCTTGGGAGTGAGGCTGTCGGGACCCCCGCACGCAGCGAGAGCAAGGCCCGTCAGGGCAAAGGCGCAGGCGCGCGAGGTGGCCCGGGCGCGGTATGACGAAAGGGTAGGCACAGGAGTTCCGACACCGGATGAGACCCGAGGTTCCGCCACCATGTGTTCAGGTTTCAGCTGATCGGGCCCGTCCGCGCGGCCTCGCAAACCGAACGTGAACCGAGGAACGTCACCTCCGGGCAGGAACACGGTGTCACAGAGATCCAGCGGGCAAGGGCCGCGGAATCTCCTCACGCGGCGACGGTTCGACCGGCGTGAAATCTTCTCCGGGATTGATGAATCGATCTCGCTCGAGGCCGTACTGCTTGTCGTACAGCTGCCGGTAGCGGCCTTTCAGCACAATCAGCTCCCTGTGCGTCCCACGTTCCACGATCTGGCCTTCCTCCATGACGAGGATCTGGTCTGCGCTCTCGATGGTAGACAACCGATGGGCGATCACGAAAGTCGTCCTGCCGCGGCGGAGGGAGCGCAGGCCATCTCTGATGAGCGCTTCGCTTTCACTGTCAAGGCTGGACGTCGCCTCGTCGAGAATGAGAATGCGCGGATCGGCTAGAATCGCCCGGGCAATCGCCACGCGCTGCCGCTGGCCCCCTGATAGTTTCACTCCCCGCTCGCCGACGATCGTGTCATACCCTTTCTCGAAGCCGCTGATGAACTCGTCGCAGTGGGCGATACGGCTGACCTCGCGTATTTCGGCGTCGGTTGCATCGGGCCGCGCAAATGAAATGTTTTCGCGGATCGTTCCATCAAACAGAAAGTTGTCCTGCATGACGACTCCGAGCTGTGCGCGATACTCCCTCAACCGAAGGGCGCCAAGCTCGTGGTCGTCAACAAGGACAACGCCGGCGTCGGGTCGATTGAACGCCATTACGAGCCCGATGAGGGTGCTCTTACCGGAGCCGCTCGAGCCGACGAGCGCGGTAGTCGAACCCGCCGCCGCGGTGAAGGACACATTGCGCAGCACCGGAACTCCCGGCACGTACGAGAAGGTCACGTTGCGAAACATCACCTCTCCACGCATCGCCGACACCTCGAGCTTTTCCGGATCGGCTGCGTCCTCGGTCGTCATCTCGCGAATCTCCCGAATCCTGTCCAGGCCGGCGAAAGCTTCGCTGATCTGCGTTCCCACCGAAGCAATCTGCACCAGCGGTGCCGCGACCAGCCCGATGAAAAAGATGTACATCACCAGCCCGCCCAGCGTCATGCTGCCGTCCAGTATCGACCGCCCACCGATGATGATGAGGAGCACGCCGATCGCACCAACGATCAGGGTCGCGCCCGCGCCGACAAGCGAAGTGCCCGTAATCGATCGCTTCACATTGTCGAAAAGGCGGCCAACCCCTTCACCGAAGATTCTCTCCTCGCGCGCCTCAGCGACATAGACCTTGAG
>JALYOO010000235.1 GCA_030856845.1 Gemmatimonadota bacterium | reverse complement strand
TGCCTGATCGTCCCACCGCGCCGCCGAATACCTGAGCCAAACCTGCCTCGAGTGTCTCCGCCATCACGACACGGTTCTGATACGCGACGACGACTCGCTTGAGCTCCGGTATCCGCCCGCCCTGCGCGCGGAGATAGATCGGCTGCACGTAGATCAAAGCTCTCTCGATCGGAATCACCAGCAGCTCGCCGCGTATAACCTCCGAGCCGCGCTGGTCCCACAGTGTGAGCTCGCGTGAAATCTCTGTATCCTGATCGATTCGCGAGACGATCTGTCGCGGACCGTAGATGAGACTCTGTTTGGGAAACCGGTACACGCGCAGCTTGCCGTAGTTTTCGCCGTCGTTTCTGGCGACCATCCACGACGCGAGGTTGTCTTTTCCCTTCGGCGTGAACGGCGCCATGTAGATGAATTCGGCCTGACGCTCATCCGGAAGTCGCATCACGATGTGCCTGAGAAACTGGTTCTGGTTGTCCGTCTGCGCCCCTACAGCGGGGCTCTGCCACTGATCTTCCCTGTTGTAGAAAGTGCCAGCTGAATCCATGTGAAATGTTGCGTACAGGGATGTTTGAACGCGAAAGAGGTCCGTCGGATAGCGCATGTGAGCCCGCAGATCCGCCGGCATCGCCGAGAACGGCTTCAGTATGCCGGGAAATATCCGCGCGTAGGTTTTTGCGAGTGGGTCCGCCGCATCGACGATGTACGCGCTGACCGTCCCATGGTAGGCGTCGACGACGACCTTGACGCTGTTGCGCATGTAGTTGGTCCCGTCCTCGAGTCGCGCAGAATAGGGATACCGCTCCGTCGAAGTGTAGCCATCGAGAATCCAGTGCAGCTCGCCGTTGTTCGCGACGACCATGTATGGATCCTGATCGAATGTGAGGAACGGCAGCGCCAGTCTCGCCCTCCGGATGATCGCGCGGTTGTACAGCACGCGGCTGTCGCTCAGAATGTCACCCGAGAGGAGCACCTTGAGCGCGCCGAAGCGCACAGCGAACAATGCGCGCTTCAAGACGCCGCCGACTCGCACTCCGCCACGACCGTTGTACCTCGTGGTCACATTGCCATCGCCCGCCGGATAATCGAACTCGGGTTGTTTGGTGTTCACGAACACCTGCTCGTCGGACAGCTCGCCGAAGTAGATCTGCGGCCGCGTAACCTTGAGCGAAACGGTCGAGGCCGGAGGGAGGTCCTTGATGAACAGCACGGGCAGGCCTTCGCTCGTCACTTCGTTCACCGGTCCAAGTGTCAGCCCCATTCCGTGCGTGAACGTGAGGTGCTGATTGATGAAGGAGCGCTGCGGCAGTGACTGAGGATTCAGCTCGCGGGGCGAGAGCATCACCTGCCGGTAGCGGCCATCGATGAGATACCGGTCGTCGTCAACCGATATGAAGTCGTAATAGGTTCTGATCTCCTGCAGCTGCCCGAACGTCTGCAACAGCGGATCCCGATCCCACAGGCGGACATTCTCGATCGTGGGCGAGTTCGCCCGGATATCGTTGAGTGAAAGTTGAGCGTCGCCCGTGAGGTCGCGCGTTTCGACTTTATCCAGTCCCCACGCGCGGCGCGTGGCTCTGATGTGATGCCTCAGCTGCGGAGTCTCTCTTGTCAGCTCGGTCGGCTCAACCACGAACCTCTGAACCGCCCACGGATACAGGCCACCAGCGATTATGCTGACGGCCATGTAAGCTCCAGCCGCGAGTAGCGTGAACCAGACGATTTTCTTTCGCAGCATTCCGTACAACACCAGCGCCGCGCCGACCAACGCGGTCACCGCGATGATTATCATGCCCGGATACCGTGCATGCAGGTCGCTGTAGCTGGCCCCTACGAGCGGGCCGGTTGTCGAATAGAGGAGGCCGGGTATTCGGACGAACCAGGTCTGAAGGGCCGTGATGACCAGAAACGCCACGAGCAGGGCGGCTACGTGTGCATCCGCGGGCGGGGTCAGACCGACGCGTTGCGGAGGGAGGATGACGCGGCCCCTGACGAGGTGCAGCAGCAACGCTATCAACAGCGACACTATCACCAGGCCACGCATTATTCCGAGCAGCGAACCGGTGACAGGGAGAGAGAACACATACGCTCCGACGTCGCGTCCGAATACCGGATCCGCAACGCCGAAACTGCTGCGGTGAATGAACTGGAGCACCGACATCCAGCTGCTCGCCGCCGCCAGCGCAAAGAGGAAGGAAAGGAAAACAATGACCGGCTTCGCTAGTCGCGTGAGCGTATTGGCAATGTCCACCGGAGGCAGATCGGGACTGACGCGCCACAGCACGGGTATTCGGGATGTTCCCCGGCTGGCGATGCTGACGTTGAGCGCGAGAAACAGATACGACACCACTGCGGCAGCGGCGAACAGCAGGATCCGCGTTACGAGCTGCGTCGTGAAAACGGTCTCGAATCCGATTTCCTGAAACCAGAACCAGTCAGTGGCAAAGCGGATCGCAGTTGGAATCAGCGTAAAGAGGATGAACGCGATCCCGATGAACCAGAGTGGCCTCAACCTGCGGCGGGATGGAGGTACCGGCAACGCGCGCACGCCATCTGTCATCTAGAGTTCTCCCGGTAGTGCTGAAAAAGTCCGTCCCACAGGAATAAAGCGGATCACGCGGTTTCAGGTGGGGCGGACAAAAGGACTGTGCGGCACGGGGTAATAATAACCTCGGCCGGGGCGCTAAAGCCGCAGGGGCGACCCGGGAATGCCTGCTACGGCCCCGCCTTTGCAAGTGTTTACGGATATCCTCGCATTTTTGTGAGGTCACCCCACAGTCCTGAGAGGTCCCCGATGATCAAATCCACTGCCCGAGTTGCGCTGATCGTTGCGCTTGCGTCCGCGGCGGCCGCCTGCGGCGTCCGCACGACTACGACGGATGTCAATCCGAGTGTCACTCGCTCCCCCACGTGTGATGAAGCTGTAGTCGTCTACAAGGACAGGTCGGAAGTACCGAACGACTTCTACGAGCTGGCGTTCATCGCCGCGGAAGGCAATTCTGTGTACACCAGTGACAATCAGGTCCAGACACAGATCAAGAAAAAGGCAGCCGAAGCGGGCGCCAATGCCATCATCGCTAACCCGGCCCAGGAATCGAAGGTCGCAGTGAAGGTTCTGGGCGAAGCGCTCGGAGCAAAGTCCGCAACGACGCAGGCATCAGCACTCGCTATCTGGATGCCGGCGCAGGCGGGCCGGGTTACTTCGCAGTGCGGCAAGCGATAAGCATCTAGCGATAGGCACCATTCGACGCGGTTGTCAACTGCGTCGTGAGCGGCGACGGAGTCAGGCAGACACCGTCGCCGCTTCGGCTTGGCTCGAGACGCGCATCATCATCGCGGCCGAGATCGCGCCGATGACGAAAACGCCGAGCCACATCGGTCTGGCTCCGAACGCACCTAGCGCCGCTGTCCCCGCCCATGGACCGACGGCAAACGCAACATTGAATGCGAGTGTATAGGCACCCATGTACTCGCCGCGGCGCGATTCGGGAGCGATCTCGGAGACATAAGCGGCCGCGTGGGGGAAGAGCAGCATTTCCCCGACGGTCCAGATTATTATGCCGGCGAACACCGCGGCCGCGCCCGCGGCCACTGCGAATGCCGCCGACCCGAGCGCGTAAAGCAGCGCGCCAAGTGCGAGACCGCGGCGATGCTCCCAGTGCGCCGTAGCGGCGTTCAGCGGGATCTCCATGAACACGATCATGACCGTGTTCAGGGTGAACAGCAGGCCGTAGAACGCCGGTGAAAGGCCGAGATCGTTGACCAGAAACAGCGGGAGCGCGCCTTCGTGCTGGAAGAAGACGAACCCCGTCAGAAAGATCGCGATCAAAAAGAAGAAGAAACTGCGATCCTCGAACATCAACGGACCTTGCCCCTTCGACCATCCGCCGGCCGCGCCTGACTGCACTGCCGCTCTGCGCTTCACGGCGCCGACTGGGTAAGCGATGAGCAGCGCCCCCGCCGCGAGCGTTGTCGCGGCGTCAGTGATGAAGATCCACGTAAACGATTGCGCAACAATGAACCCGGCGGCCGCTGGGCCAATGCTCATTCCGAGATTGATTGCGAGCCGGAAGAGCGCGTAGGCCGGTTTTCGCAGCTCCGCCGGAACGATGTCGGCAATGCACGCCATGTTCGCCGGACGAAATGATTCGGCGACTATCGACCACGCGAGCGTCAACGCGATCACGGCGGCGAACGTGTGAACGAACGGAAACGCAATGAGGAGGATTCCCGTTCCGATCAGCGACGCCTGCATTATCGGGAGCGGCCCGATTCTGTCGCTGAGCCTGCCCGCCAGCGGCGCCGACACCATGGCGCCGATCCCATAAACTCCCAGCGCAATGCCGGCCCGGGCCGCACTCATCCCCTGCTCGCGCGTGAGATACAGAACCAGGAAAGGCAGCACCATGGTTCCCGCGCGGTTGACCAGAGTCACAGCCGCCAGGATCCACATGTCGCGCGGCAGACCGCGCAGGCTTTTCCAGATGTTGAGCGACGACCGCGAAACCATTCAGCGTATCAGCGGCACGAGCAATTTGATGGCGGTGACAATGACAATGACTCCGACCACGTCGAGCACGATTCCGTAGCGCATCATCTTCGCCAGCGGGATGTAGCCGGACCCGTACACGATCGCGTTGCAGGGAGTCGACACGGGAAGCATGAAGCCGAGGCTCGCGCCCATCGTTGCGCCGAGGGCTGGCTCGAGGGGGTCGGCCCCCGCCGCTTTCGCGATGGAAATCACCACCGGCACCACCATGTTCGCCGACGCCGTGTTCGACGTCACTTCGGAAAGCATCGCCGCCATGAGCGTAGACGCGATGAGAAGCCCGGTGCCAGTGCTGGATGGAAGGAAGCCGATCAGGCCACGACCAAGGGCTTCTGCAAGGCCGGTCTGAAACGACATCACGCCGAGCGCGAAACCTCCCCCATAAAGGAGAACAATTCCCCAGTCGATCTTGACCGCTTCGCTCCACGCAATCGCTCTTTTGCCGTCATTGCCGGGAAGCAGAAACAACAGCGACGCACCGATCAGCGCTGCTACTCCTTCAGGAATTCTCGCCGTCAATGCTTTGTATTGCGGGCTCGTGTCGCCGAAGGTGAGGGCAAGGATGCCGGGCAGTATCCAGAGGAAAACGGTGGCACCGAAGGCGATGACAGTCGACACCTCAGCTGTCGTCCACTTCACTGTGATCCTTCTCTGCTCCGCCAGTAGCTCGCGGGTGGCATCACTGCCCGATGACGTTGCGCCGCGGGCTCCGCCGCGAAGTGTCAGAAACAGCACCGCGAACATCACGAGCACCACCGGAACCCCAAGCATCATCCATTTGAAGAAGGGAAACTCCACACCAACCAGGCGCCGCATGAATCCAAGCCCGATGACATTGGGCGGAGTGCCGATCGGCGTGGCCAATCCGCCGATGGACGCTGCGAAGGACGTCATCAGCATCAACGCCGTCGCGTAGTGCGGGCCGGGCGTGCGTCCCTCGGCGAGTTCGCCCTCCTTCATGAAGTTGAGAATTGCGAGTCCGATGGCGAACATCATCGCCGTCGTGGCAGTGTTCGAGATCCACGCCGAGATGAACGCGGTGACTGCGCCAAACGCCAGAAGAATACGCGTCGGACTCGCTCCTACCCACCGGAGAGAGAGCACTCCGAATGCCAGTCGGCGATCCAGGCCGTGCAGCATGATTGCACGGGCAAGAATGAACGAGCCGATGAACAGGAACATCAATGGATCGGCAAAGGGGGCGAACACGTCCTTCGCCGGAGCGACACGCAGGATTACACACGCCGACGCTCCGAGCATCGCGGTGACTGGCATCGGTATGGCTTCGGTGATCCACAGCACGACCACCGCCGACATGATCGCCGCGAGGCGATGCGCCTCGGGTGACAGGGCCGGCAGCGGCAGCAGCAGCATCACGACGAAGAGCAGCGGCGCCAGCATGTATCCAACCCGAATGCGCATGTTGCTCGGCGACTCGTCTCCGCCGTCTTCCGAATACTTCACCGTGTCCGCGCGTTCCATGGGCGGCCACATTATGGCTACGTGGGAGCGCGGTCAAGGCAGGCCGGATTGGCCTCGCTTGCAGTCGCCAGGGCATATTGTCTGGCTGATGCGATTCGCTATTTCGGAATCCCCGACCGTGCAACACGGCGGGACGTGCCGCCTATCCGGTTCGTTTTCTACGCGCGCTTCGGTGCCAGCAGTGTTCGCTGCTGCGGTGTTCGTAGGGGTACTCGGCTGCGCGCCGCTCTCGCGCAATGACTCCACGCCGATCGCAACGACGCGGGCCATTACCGCAACCGACGTCAGGACACGCATCTTCGTGGTCGCGCATGACTCCATGCAGGGTCGCCAGGCAGGGCATCCCGGCAACTTTGCGATGACGGCGTACCTCGCTCGAGAGGCGGCGCGAATGGGACTGGAGCCCGGCGGCGAGGGCGGTACCTGGTTCCAGCATGTTCCGATGGTGTTGCGCGCCACCGATTCCGCATCGTCAGTCGTCGTCGACGGAAAGGCCTTGCAACTGTTCAAAGACTTTGCGCTGGTGCGGCCGACTTCGACGCTGCGCTTGAGCACCCGCGGCATCGCCAGAGAAGTGAGCGCTGTCTACGGCGGCCGAGCAGGCGACAGCGCTGCGACGATAACCACCGAGCAGGCAGCCGGGCGACTGGTGATCCTCGATGCACCACTCGGCGCCAGTGGCTTGCCGACGGGAGTGTACGCCACGCCTGCGGCGCTCGCGGTTTCACGGTTTCCAGGAGCGGCGGCGATCGCGATCGCGTCGCTCGATCTGCTAAGTCCGGCGGCTGCGGCATCACTGGCGTCGCGGAGCTCCGGAATTGCGCAGCCGTCGACCGGGGTGGCCAGACCGTCCGGATTGCTTCTTTCCGCCAGCGGCGCTCAGATGATCATGGGTTCCCCGCTGGCGACTCTCGTGCCCGGCGCTCAAGGACGCGCTGTTCGGCTGAGCCTGTCGTTCGATGACCGGCCGACGCGCGCGCCCGCGCGCAACGTGATTGGAATAGTGCGCGGCTCGGACCCGATGCTTCGAGGCCAGTTCGTTGCCGTTGGAGCACACAACGACCATGTAGGGATTGCCGCGCGCGCCGTCGAGCACGATTCGCTGCGCGCGTTCAATCGTATCATGCGCCCGGAAGGCGCGCAGTCGGCAATGCGACAACCGACTCCGGAGCAATGGAAGAGTATCGGGCTGGTGCTCGACAGTCTTCGGAAGCTGCGACCGCCCAGGATGGATTCCATCAACAATGGCGCGGACGACGACGGATCAGGATCTGTTGCTGCACTCGAGGCTGCGGAGGCGATCGCAGCGGGAAGGCGACCCCGCCGCTCCATCATTTTCGTCTGGCATACCGC
>JALYOO010000191.1 GCA_030856845.1 Gemmatimonadota bacterium | reverse complement strand
CGTTCTGCGATGCAGTTTCGCCAACCTGCTGTCCGGCGCCCGACCGGCTACCTCCACCGCCCCGCCCGGCTGATGCGTCACCATTGGCACTTGCGCGCGCTCCACCAAACTGACCGCCGCCGCGCTGCCGAAAGTTGCACGCGCGAGCGACAGCGGGATCGAGCCCGATAGCGGCGTAGATCTTCTGGCTTTCGGCCTGCATTGCCTGGCGATCGAGCTCCCCGGATCTCATTCTGCCTCGCAACGTATCGAGCTTCGTCTGCGTGTCAGGGTTTTTTGTCATCGCGACACTTACGGCCTGGCATTGCTGGTCCGTCACCCCGGGCATCTGGAAGCCGCCCGCGCCCCGCTGGCCGTCACCGTTGGCGGCTGATCCCGTCCCGGCAACCCGGGCATTCTGCTCTCCGGTCTGAGCGCCCTGGTTTCCGGTCTGTCCTTGTCCACTTGCCTGCGCTCTCTGGCCGTCGCCGGCACCGCCCCCGGCGCCCCGCAACTGCGCGCGCACCGAGTCCGCGTTCAAGCCCAGCAATGTCGCCACCGAGACGATTTCGTTCGGGCTGCGAACCGCGTCGTTCGGGACCGCCAGAACATTCTCGCGGCGCTCCACCTGAATCGATACCTCACCGTTCATTCCAGGCATCAGCAACCGTTGCTCATTATCGATGCTCACCAGTACCGGGAACATCGTCACCGACTGCTGCACAGTCGCCTGCGGCTCGATCTTCTCTACCGTTCCAACGAACGGCCTGTCAGGGAAAGCATCGACGCTGACCGTTGCGGAAAGCCCCGGGCGGACTTTCCCGATGTCGGTTTCGTTCACCAGCGTGCGCACGCGCACCTTCGTCAGGTCGGCCATCTTGAGGATGGTGGTGCCGCCGCCGAAGCTCGACGTTCCTGACGCGATCACCTGACCAAGGGCGACTGTCTTTTCAATGACGGTGCCCCCTACGGGTGCGCGCACGGTCGCCTCCTCCAATCCCTGCGCCCGCAGATCCAGCGCCGCGCGGTTGCGCAGCACAGTCGCCTGCGAGTTCGCGAAGTCGACCTGCGCCGCTTCGTGCTCTTGCGCGGTAATGATCCGTTCCGTGAACAGTTGAGCGGCGCGATCGCGCGCACTGCGCGAAACGCGGAGCTTGATGTTCGCCGCATCGAGATCGGCCTTCGCCTGTGCGTATGAATTGCGAGTGTCGCGCGTGTCGAGTTGCACCAGGAGGTCACCGGGATTGACGAAGCTGCCCGTCTCAACCGGCATCGCGACGATCTGTCCCGATGACTTCGCCTTCACCTCGATGACATTGATCGGCTCCACCACACCGGTGGCCTGCGCATCCACCACGATCGTTTGCCTGGTGACCGGCTCCACCGGGATCGTCAGCTTCTTCTCGTCGTCCTTCGAGCAGGCGAGCGTCGTCAGTGCGGCGAGGGTGACGATTGATATGAATTTCACTTTGATCTCCTAAAGGTCGCGGCCGATCAGCGCTTCGAGCTGCGCTTTTGCCACGCGATAGTCGTAGCGCGCTCTGATGAGCGAGTTGCGCGCTTGGTCGAGCTGTGTCTGTGATGTGAGCAGGTCCAGCAGCGTCGTCGCGCCGAGCTCGTAGCGCTTCTGCTGTACACGCAGATCCTCACGCGCAGCGGCGACCGAGTTCGTCTGAATGTCCACCTGCTCCTGCGCGATCCGCATCTGCCCGAGCGACTGTACGAGCGTCTGTCTCGCGAGGTACCGCGCATCCCGCAATGCGACTTCGGCATTGTCCTCTGTCACTTCCGCCCGCGCGATGTTGACCTCGCGGTTGAGATTGTTGAACAGAGGAAAGGAAAGGCTGAAGTTGAGATTCTGGTTGTAGGCGTAACGCTGGTCACCGAGCCCGAAGCGTGGATCGAGGCCGCTGCCACCCCTGCTGAAGTTCATGTTCACCGTCGGCATGAAGGCGGTCTTTGCAGAGCGAACCGACGCTTTCGCAGACGCGAGCTGAGCATCGGCCTGCTGAATGGCCGGCGCGCTCTCGATTTGCGTCTCGATCTCGGCAATCGTCGGAATCACGATGCGCTGGTCGAGTGTGTCCGACGGACTCGCAGTGACGGTCCGAGGTGAAGCGACGAGACGAGTGAGAGTCGCGTTCGCGATCTGCAGGTTGTTTCGAGAATTCAGCAAAGAAAGCCGCGCATTGCCGAGTAGCACCACGGAACGGAGAGAATCGGAGAGCGTTGCGGCGCCGGCGCGCAAACGCAGCGACGCAGCGCGAAGCTGCTGAGTGGTCTGCTCGATTTGCGCATTGGCGGCACTCTCGGATTCTCGCGCCGCGAGAATGTTGTAGTACTGCTGTTTCACCTGCAGAGCCACCTGGTAGAGCTGCGCTGTCTCACCCGCCTCGGCCGCGTTCACATCGGCTTTCGACCTCCTGATGTCGAAGAATCGACGCCCGCCGTCGAACAGCTGAAGGCTTCCATTCACGCCCGTCGAATAATTCGTGGGGTTGCCGGTGAACGGCACGAGGTTGCCCTGAGTGTCGAACCGGTCACCTCGTTGATTGGAAGTTCCGGCGGAGACCGAAAGACTGGGAAGGAAGGCCGCATACGATTGCTTCACTCCCGCTTCCGACGTGCGGATGTTGCCCCGCGCCTGCACGGTTGCGGGAGCGTTGCGTTGAGCCTGCCGGATCGCGTCAGCGAGAGAAATCGGAGTGGCCGTCGTGTCGATCGCGGTCTGCCCGGCAACGGGGTCCGGAAGAAAGAGCGATGCAGCAGCGAATGTTGCTATTCTATTCATCAGGTATCCGTGGTGGTCTGTCCTTGTTCGCGCCCGATCTGTCCCGCATTTCGGTGTCGCGCTTTCCTCCGTCTCGCATGGCGTCGAACTTCTTCTGCTGCTCAGGCGTCAGCACACGCTTGAGCTGTTCGTGCGTACTGTCGCGCATGACTTTCCCGATCCTGGAGAGTGAGTCCATCTGCGGGCGAAGCGGCTTGAACAATTCCCGCATCTGAACACGACCCCGGCTCATGATGGAGTCCACCTGAACGCGCTGGGTTG
>JALYOO010000169.1 GCA_030856845.1 Gemmatimonadota bacterium | reverse complement strand
TTGCCGACTGTACCGTTGGACGATCCGACGGTCGCACCGAGGCTGCCCACCAGCGTATCGGCGGAGTTCAGCACCCGGTTGAGATTATTGTACAGCGCGGGATCATTGAGCAGTCTGCCTACCGTACCGCCAGGATTCTGCAGTCTCACCATCAACGCGTTCGTGCTGCCGAGGGTCGAGTTGATCTGGTCGTGCAGCGAGCGGTTGGTGAGAAGCTGGCCCAGCGTGCCCTGCCCTGCGGTCACGTTGTCCGCGACTTTCTGAAGGCTTCCGGTGAGCGTAACCACCTGATCGAGAGCTCCTGACGCCTGGATCAAAACCGCTTCATAATCGAGCGCGGCGGCCAGGGTGATCGTGTCTCCCTCTTTTAGCGCCGCGTAGCCCGGCGTTCCAGGTGTGATATCGAAAACCTTGTCGCCGAGCAGCCCCAGCGTTTTCAGGGAAGCGCGCGAGTCGCGTCGCACCTGGCCCTGGAGCGACCGGTTGATCTCCACGGTGATCTTGAGATTGCGCGTCGTGTCCCTGTCCACCGGCAGGAACTCCACCGACTGCACCGTGCCTGCCAGCTGTCCCGCAACAGTGACTTGTCCGCCAACGCGCAAACCCGCGGTGTTCGGCACGTACGTGCTCAGGGTATAACGCTTGGCGAAGAGATTCGCGGCCTGATCCAGCTTCAGCACGGCGACCGCCATTACCACCAGCGCGACGAGAATCATCGCGCCTACCTTGAGCTGGTCCCAAGTAATGAAGGTTGAGCGCTTCACCGGTTTAATCCACTGGTTGGGTTCATGTCAGAATCCGCCGAGGAAATCGCGCAGATACTTGTCATCGCTGCCCGACATCTCTTCGGGTGTTCCAAAGAAACACACTCTGCGATCAGCCAGCACCGCAATTTTGCTCGCCATTCGGAAAGCCGACCTAATATCGTGCGTTACGACGACGCTCGTCACTCCCAGCTCCCTCTGAAGCTTGATGATGAGATGCGTGATCGTCGCCGTGGTGAGCGGATCGAGTCCCGATGTCGGCTCGTCGTAGAGCATGATCTGCGGATTGTTCGCCATACCGCGGGCGATGCCGACACGCTTCCGCATTCCTCCGGACAGCTCCGAGGGCAGCATCTCCATCACGCGGTCGGGGTCGAGATCCACGAAGTCGAGTTTTTCGCGCACGCGCCCCTCGATCTCGGACTCTCCCATGAAGGTGTGCTCGCGGAGCGGATACGCGATGTTCTCAAACACCGTCATCGAATCGAACAGCGCCGCCCCCTGAAACACCATTCCCATCTTCTGGCGCACTTTAAGCGCGTCGGTGAAGTTGAGTTGCGTGATCTCCACGCCATCGATGAACACCTCGCCTTTTTCGGGAACGAGGAGGCGAAGCAACAGCTTGAGAATCGTCGACTTACCCGTCCCCGATTCGCCCGCGACGACAATCGTCTCACCCGGAAGGGCAGCGAACGAAACATCCTGGAGAATCGGCTCATCGAACGCAAGGGACACTCCTTCGAGAGCGATGACCTTTTTCAACTTCCGGTCACCGGCGCGGAACTCCCGCGTCTCGGCCGCGATCAATGCGTCATCGTCGATCTCCAGCTCGCTGCGAATGGCGTCCCTGACGCGTTCGCCGTCCGACGTCCGTCTTACCGGTATGCCGATCCCGGTTGCCGGCTGACTCTCGCCCAGGGGTCGGCGCCGCTCGTCCTGAGTATCGCTCACGCGCCGAGGACCGCCAGCAACACCTGCGTTATGAAATAGTCGGTCACGAGAATCAATATGCTCGCGGTCACGACGGTGCGAGTGGTCGCGACGCCGACGCCCTCGGTTCCGCCGCTCGTCTTGAGTCCGAAATGACACGCCACGAGCGAGATGATTCCACCGAAGATGAAGGGCTTGACGAGGCCGTGCACGAAGTCGTTGGGGATGTACCGGAAAAGAAAACCGCCCGAGGCCATCTGCTCCCACACTGTCCGCCAGTAAAGGTTGGTCGGGATGCCGACGTACGCGGCGGCAATGACACTACCTCCAAGAATTCCAGCGAAGTCATTGATGACGGTGAGCGTCGGCAGCATCACCAGCGACGCGAGCACGCGTGGCGTCACCAGCTTTCTGATCGGATCAGTGCCGAGTGTATTCAGAGCGTCTATCTGTTCAGTGACGCGCATCGAGCCGAGCTGGGCCGCGATTCCGGAGCCCACCCGCCCCGCGACCATCAGGCCGGCGAGCACCGGTCCCAGCTCGCGGATCATGGAGCCCGCAACGAGCCGGCCGATGTACATCGTGGCGCCGAATGTCTTGAGCTGGACCGATGCCTGGAGGGCCAGCACCATGCCGGTAAAGAACCCGGTGAGGAGAACGATGCTCAGCGATTGTACTCCGATCGCCTCCATCTGCTGCACGAGATCCCCTCCGTAGAACGGACGGGAGAAGGAGAAGCCGATCGCCTTTCCGCCGAGCACAAAGAAATCCTGCAACGATCTTATCTGTCGTTTCGCGGCGTTGTTGAAGCGTTCCAGCAAATCGATGTTCTCGTTGGAAGGACACGGGGCGGCAACAGCTTTGCCCCTCCTCGGTCGGTATCGTGAGCCAGAAATGTAAAACGGACGCGAGCGTCCCGCCCGGTTTGCCCGGCGTGTAACGTCTACTTAGCTTGCGATCACATGATCGAACGCATTTCACGTGACCGCCTCGCGACTCTTCTGAATGCGGCCGAAGGCAAGCGGGTCGCGGTGGTCGGTGACGCAATGCTGGATGTCTACCTGCGCGGCGATGTCGACCGGATGTCGCCCGAGGCGCCCGTGCCGGTAGTGCGCATTCGTGAGCGCAAGCTCGGACTTGGCGGCGCCGGCAACGTCGCCAACAACATCGTGACTATCGGAGCGCACTGCGAAATCGTCTGCGCCGTCGGGAACGATGTCGCGGGTGCGACTGTGCGAGAGATGCTGAGACAATCCGGGACCGAAACGCGGGCGCTGGTATCGGTGAACAGGCCCACGACGACCAAAACTCGAGTGGTGGCGCGCGCCCAGCAGCTGGTGCGTTACGACGAGGAGGATGACGCCGATCTGGCCGGCGATGAAACGACCCGCCTGCTCGAGGCGATGCGCACGGCGATCGACGAAGCCGACGCGCTGGTGCTCCAGGATTACAACAAGGGTGTGCTCGTGCCTGACGTGATCCGCAACGCGATCGCGTGGGCGCGGCAGCGCGGCGTTCCGATCGTCGTGGATCCCAAGTACAGGAACTTTTTCTCCTACCGCGGAGCGACGATCTTCAAGCCCAACCGGCGCGAGCTGGAGTCGGCACTCGGCGCCTCGGTTGACATCGACCACCCCGAAGCGCTGCCCGCGACGTTCGATCGACTTGGAGTCGAGCATCTGCTGCTGACGCTCGGCGAAAAGGGAATGGCACTGCTGTCAGCCGATGGCGAGATCGGACGCATTCCCACGACAGCCCGCGAAGTGTATGACGTGGTGGGGGCCGGTGACACAGTGACCGCGTATCTCGCGGCGATGCTGGCGGCAGGGGGCACACCTGCTGAAGCAGCGGTCGTCGCCAATTTCGCAGCGGGTGTGGAAGTCGCCAAGCTCGGCGCGGCGACGGTTACGGGGGCGGAAGTCGTGGAGGCGTTCGACGACTTCGCGCTTGTCCCCAGCAGGATGCAAGCGGAGCCCGCAGAGAGTGCAGAGAGCGCCACGAGCCCAAAGGACGCAAACGACACAAAGGGCGCAGAGCACTTCGGACGCACAAAGCGCTTGCGGCTCGCGGAGGACTCAAGGCGCGCCGAGGGGTTAGGGGGCGCAGAGAAGCCAGGTCGGGTGGAGTTGACGTGAAGCGACCGCAGCGATGCCTTGCTCTCGCGCTGGCGTGCATTGCGATCTTCTCGGCTGTCGCGGGTTCCGCTCTATCGGTTGGAGCGCAGACCCCGCCGGACTCAGTGCCTCCCGTCCCTGATTCGGGCGCGGCCAGCGCTGCGCACCTCACCGCGGCGCGCGCGGGAATCGAGCCGGTACCGATCGCGGGGAACGAGACATCCGACCTCGCTGCACCCGCGACACTTACCTGCGGTGCCGACGCAGGGGGAGTCGCGGTGCGGCGCGTCGCCGTTGGAGCTGTGTTCGTCGGCGGCAATGCGGCACTGTACAGCTACTTCAAGCGCGCATGGTGGTCGGGCGAGCGCGCCGGCGGTTTTTTTTTCCGCAGCGATTGGGATGAGAACTTCCGCGACCAGGACAAGATGGGCCACCTATTCGGTGGATATCACCTGGCGCGATTCGCGATGCTCTGCTTCGCGGCGCGTGCATCTCCCGCGGGCACGCTACAGCCTGGAGCGCCGCATACGCGGCGGCGTTTCAGCTTCAGATCGAGATCTGGGATGGGATGTACGAGAAATACGGCTTCTCCTATCCTGACCTGCTGGCGAACAGTGTTGGCACCGGCATCGCGGTGTTGCACGCAGTACGCCCGGGTACCCGCGCTATCAAGCCGACAATCTCCTATTCGAGAACCGCAGCGCTGAGGAACGCCGACAACATTCCGGGCGAGCTGCGTCCGTCGCTCGACTATGCGGGGCAGACATACTGGCTCTCGGCGGATGTGGAAGCATTGTTGCCGCCTGCCGCGAAAACCTACTGGCCGTCGTTCCTTCGTGTCTCTGCAGGTCACTCCATCACTGACTGGATCGATCCCCGCACCGGAGCGAGCCTGCGGGCGAAGCGGCGCATTCTGCTCACGATAGACTTCGACGCCGAAAAGCTTCCCGGCGAGAACCGCATCTGGAAAACCGTGAAGCGGCAACTGGGTTACATCCATCTTCCGTCGCCCGCACTCCAGCTGTCACCGGATCTGGAAGGGATCAAGTGGTATCGTTGAGGCTCGGCCTCGCGCGACCTCCACGCCAGCACCCATGATGATCCACCGGCCGCGCTGCGTTCTGCGGTTGGCGCTCGTGCTGGCGATAGTCGTGCCGGGTATCGGCGGTGCACAAGCAACTCCCTATCTCCCGAACGACGACATCGCTTACGTCTACGTCGAAGCCCTGATGTCGCGAGGGATGCTTCGGGGACTGTCCGCGCTCGCGAGACCATACGCCGTTGGCGACGTGCGTGCCGCGCTGGACAGCATGACGCGACCTCGTGGGGGAATGGTGATCGATGGCTACGTCGGCGCACTCCGGCAAGCACTGGCGCGCTATGAGCTCCGCAAGCGCGGTGATAGTGCCGCCGGACTTCCCTTCCGGGCCAAGGCAACCTTCGACATCTATGGAACGGCTCAGTCGTCTGCACGCCGGGAGCTCATGATCGGCGACTCGGGCCGCGATTTCGAGCCGGCGATGGCAGGATACTTCGTATTTGGTGGAGGCCACATCGCCGGGTCAGTTCGCGCGTTGCTCGACAACCGCCTTAACACCGATCCTGAATTTCCCGGTAGAAAGGACAGGAGCATCGCCGGACGAAGCGAAGACGGATACATCCGGGGTGTGTGGAAGTACGCGGAGATGGCGTTCGGCCGCGTCGCCCGGTCGTGGGGACCTACTTCCCTGTCGGGACTGCAACTTGGCGACGATGCCTACACCTACGACCACCTGTTCGCACGGGCGGGCACGAGCCGGATCAATATCTCCACTGTCATCGCGCGGCTGGACAACTACACGCTCGCACCGGGCCTCGAGCTGTCGCGCTACTTCTCAGTCCATCGCCTGGCAGTGCGTCGCGGTCGCTTCGAGGGAGCGCTGAGTGAGGCTTTCGTTTACTCCGGAGTCGGCCGCGGGCTCGAGTTCTCGCTGGTGAATCCGTTGAACGTCTATGGACTGAGCTGGAGAAATGAGCGCACCGACGGCAATCTCAACTTCGGTGGGGAGCTGGCGTACCGCTCACAATTCGGAACGTTCGCCGGACACATTCTGCTCGATGACATTCAGATCGACGAATGCGACACGGTGTGCAACGAGCCTTCGTCCTATGGATTCACTGTCACGGCCGAAGGCGTTCCCGCGCCCGGCGCGCAGCGACTCTTTGCATCCTATACCAAAGTATCCAACCTTGCGTATCACACTCCCAACGTCGGCGAGCGTTACGCCATCTATTCCGTCGGGCTCGGCCGCGGCTTCAGCGATTACGACGAGCTTCGGGTGGGAGTGGACGTCGCGCTCATTCCGAGCACTCCGGTTCGCGTGTACGTCGCGCGGCGACGGCAGGGCGAAGGGGATTACCGAAAGCCTTACCCGTTGAACTCGGTGCTCGATCGAACTCCCGGTTTTCTCAGTGGAATCGTGTGGACCACCAACAGGGCCGGAATTACGGGCGCAGCGATGCTGGGGAGGGATTTCCAGGTGACGGGTGACGCCGGCATCAATCAGAACACGAGTCGTGGTCACCGCGAAGGTTATGACAAGACCATCTTCGAAGGCCGGGCGAAGGTGATTTGGGTTCCGCGTTGGCTGATCACTTTCCAGTAGCCGTTGGAGAGTGAGCGGCGGAGGGCGAAGCATTCCAGCTTGTGTGAGCCACTGCTACATTGCATCTGCATCAAGGGCCCTTAGCTCAATCGGTCAGAGCAGCGGACTTATAAACCGATTTCCACTCGGCGCCACTCGCAACAACTCGCGCTAACTCGTAACGGCTTGTTCACTTCGCTGAATAAGCCGTTTCGAGTATCACGAACGAAAACGAGCCGTTTCGAGTCCGCGTTCCACAGTGGGTTCCACAAGTCACCGCGCGCGGGTGGATTGACGGCGTGCCTTCGCCGCGCGAAAGCGCGCGAAGTTCGGATCGATCCCCCTTGACGGCGCCACGGTTCCGTACTTGGCTAGAGTTGGCCGAGTAGAAAGCGGAGCTGTCAAAGCTCGACGGTGCACTATGGCATGCGTACCGGAGGGGATGGGCGACGAGCCGCAAGCATCTTCCAGTATCGGACGTTGCAGCGGTCGGAGGGTGGCGGGACTTGGGCACGCTGCTCAAGTGCTACACACAGGCGGATAGCGACACGATGCTCGAAGTAATGGAGTCACCGAAGAAGATCAGCGACAGGGCGGTTCGGGGTGATTTCCCGCCTGACGGGTAAGAAGACGGGTAAAGCAAGGACATGCAACAAAAAGCCCCACCCTCGTCCGCGATGCCGCCTTCAGACGCTCGTCGCTGGCCAAGGTGTAATCACCTCAGTGGTGGACTCGCATGGCCAACCAAGTCGCGCGTCAACGCATCCCGGAATGCCTTGCGATGCGCATTCAGCACTGTGCTGGTCGGGCTATCCCAGAAGCTTTGGATAACCACTACAACGTTGTTTCGCGGATCCACATAGATTTGTTGGCCATGAATTCCGATGGCCGCATAGCGCCCGGGCGGCGACAGGACCCACCATAGGTAGCCATAACCGGGGTTCGTCGCGGAAGGCGAAGTTGCTTCGGCCATCCAGCCCTTGGGGAGCAACCGCTTTCCGTTCAGAGCCACACCATCGCCCAGCGCGAGTAGCCCCAGACGGCCATAATCACGCAGCGTCGCGCTGAGGCAGCAATTGGCCAACTCGACATCCCCGGGGCGCAGAGTGGCCCAGTACGCATCTGCCTCCATTCCCGCCGGCGACCAGATCTTCTCCGACAGGTACCGCGCGAGCGAGCGACCGGTCGCGGAGCGCACTACCTCGCCAACGATGTCGGTTTCTCCGCTATTGTAATTAAACACGGAGCTTGGCGCCGCCCGGCGTGGCAGCCGACTCATGCGCGCGAGTAAAGTGTCAATCCCGAATCCGCCCGGTATGCGTTTCACGTCTGCAGCTGGATCGTCGTAGTTCTCATTCCACGCGACACCCGAGGACATCTGCAGCAATTGGCGTATCGTCACGCCATCATACGCCGAGCCGTGCAGCGCACGGACGTAATGTGTGACGGAATCGTCCAGACTTCGGATCGCGCCATCCGCCAGCGCTGCGCCGACCAGCATCGAGACGACCGATTTCGCAACCGAAAAAGAGGTCCACGTGCTGGCAGCACTGTGTCCGGCCGCGTAGCGCTCGAGGACGATTTGGCCGTCGTGCAGAACGAGCACGCCCGCGACTTGCATTTGGGTGACATAGTCGTCGAACGTCCGTTCGCGCCCTTCATTCGTGTAAGTGAAGTCAGATAGATCCATCAGCGTCCGCGCCTGCGGAAGCACATGTACGCGACGGCCCTTCGGGACGACGTGCGTCGGCCGAATGAACTGAACATTGCGGTATCCCACCCGACGCTGCGCGGTGCTGGTCCACCTACTGAACTGTGGGGCGTTGAAAACGACTCCTTCCACGGTCACAGGTAATGATGGCGCTACGATCTCGGGACTCGATTGCGTAGCAATGCCGCCGCACGCCGAGAGGGCTGCGATTCCAAGGACGGCGAAGGCTTCGAGCGGAGATCGCCGCGGCGACTTCCGACTCAGGCTGAAACGGCAACGCAGCGCAGCAGCTTCTGACCGGAGGTCACTAAGGAGGGGTGCGACCGCCTTGATATTGCGCGGGCGAACGCCCGCTGCAGGTCCCGCCCCGAAGTGGAGTCGGCGCTGAGAATGGGGCCCGGTGAAAGAACTCATTTCGCCTCGGCTGCGCAGCCGACATTCGGAACGATGCTATCGAGACGAATCGGCGGTACAAGCGTGGCTTGTGTTGCCACGATCTGCCAGCGCGCATCGCGGAATGCCCAGACATCGAGGTACCGATTTCGCTCGACGACAGGCGCTCCTACGGCATTCTTGTATCGGTACTCCACAACGCCATGAACGACGGCGACGCTTCCGTGCGGTCGAATAACCACATCGCGAGTGAAAACAGTGTCATACGTCGGTGACCGATGGAGGAAATATTCAAGAATTTCGGCCTTGTTGCGCACCAGGGCACGCGTTGTCGTACGCACGTAATCATCTGCCAAGAGCCGGTCCAGAGCCACACTGTCGCGGCGCATATAAGAGATGGCGCGCTGTCCTTCGAGTCGTGTGATGGACTCCGCTACGTCGGAGCGTTCGGAGGGGACACCACGAGGAACACACGCGCTCGCCGATGTCGCGAGCGCTCCAGTGAGCAAGACACGGTAAAGTGTCACCAATCCTCCAAGCACGCGTGGATCAATCATCGCGCCGTATATCTAGTTCGTCCTCCCCCCGCGCGACAGCCAACGTGGAACCAATTCGTACCGTACAAAGGGCCTATTTCGCCGGTGATCGCTTCGCGCGGAGCCTCTGCGTCCAGTTCCTGATCACTACCATGGCCGAGTCTTGCTCGCCCGAAAGCACCATCAGCAGCTTCCCGTCGGCTGCGACGTCGTAGTTGGCGTGCCCCCAATCAGGAAGTCCGCGCCACGTGAACAAGGATTTTCGGGAAAGCACGGCGAAGGTAGGCGAGGATGTGACGTCGGCGACCATCATCCGCGTACCACGCCGGTAGTAAATGCGCCGTCCGTCCCGGGACCATACCGGTTCCACACCGCCCGCATCCGAGATCTGGTAGGCTCCGCCATGCCCGAGGAACGGCCGAACATAGACTTCGTGACGCCCCGACTCGTCGGATTGGTACGCAACCCAGTAACCATCGGGCGAGAATCGTGGTGTGGTCTCATTTGCTTTTGTCGCCAGCCATTCCGTCGCAACCGTGCTTGGGCCGATTGTCGAATAGTAAATGTCTCTACCGCCACCACCACCACCGGATGCGACTCTGAACAGAATTGTTCTTCCATCAGGTGAGATGACGCCTTCGGCCGGCAAACTGCCGAGAACCGTGGCGTTCACACGCTCCGGCGGACCGCTTCCATCGGCGGGCTGCGACCACAACCCCGAGCGAGTGCCTGCAATCCCCGGCAGCATGTAGATCACGCGTTTGCCGTCGGGTGTCCATTCTGGCCGTTCTCCGGCTGCAGTCTCGAGTGGAGCGAGGCTCTTGGTGATCGTGTTGTGGATCCACACGTCCCAGGACGTGGCGTCAGAGATCGTCACGGCAATCTCAGTTCCGTCGGGCGACAACCGTGGCCACTGATAGTTGGTTGCAGGTTTGTCGATCACGTTGTGGTGCGCGCCCGTTTCATCGACCCACACCAGGTATGCCGGTGCATTCGCATACACGAGCGTCCCGTTCCACGCGAGCGATACGTCGTAATCATTCATCAACCCGTCCATCAGCATGACGGGGTCTCCGGTGCGAATGCGACGCTTGAGATCGACAGGGACTGCCATGATCTTGCCGTTCGCGGCGAACACAAGATGCCCATGCGCGTACCCGAGAGGCTTCTTCGCTCGAACGTCTAGAACGGTAAATTCGCCTCCAGTCGCAGACCCGATCGCGAGATAATCGTCGTCCGAGCCCCCGGGGCCCTGATCCAAAAACAGTAGCGTCGTGCTGTCGGACAGCAGCAGCGGGTCCCAATGCCTCTTGCTGGCGACGCTGTCAGATACCGTCAGCGTTGTCGGCTCGCCGCCGTCGGCCGAAATACGCGACAATCCACGACGACCGCGTTTTAATCCGCTCGTCGGAAGAATGATCGTGTTGTGGGCGGTCCACGTCACCGAAAGTTCGGGCACTCCGCGCGCCAACACGACGGAATGCGATCCATCGCGCGCGATTTTTCTGAACTCACCGCCAGCGACAAACGCGATCCAGTTGCCGTCGGGTGAAAAAACCGGACGCACGGCTCCCTCTGTTCCTACGAGCGGCCGAGCGCTCGAGTCGGTGAGTGCCTTGACATAAAGGCGAGCTGTCGAGTCATTCGAACCCACATATGCCAGGAATCGGCCGTCGGGCGAGATCGCCGGAGAGTTCGTTCGGGGAACGAACGTTCCTTCCGCGGACGTTTTTACAACTAAGCACAGCGAAGGCAATTCGCCGAAGCACGCGTTCCGCTGCGCTTTCACCGGGCCGGCGCACAACGCGATGGCGAGCGGAAGCAGTGAGGCGATCCATCGTTTGCCCTGTCTGGTCATGTCGTACGCGTCGTGAAGCAAGTCTCCGCCGGGAGTTTCGTGTACCGCGAAGCTGTTTTATTGCGAGCCGGAACGCCAGCCGAACTCATGGACGGCAACGCTTCCGGCGATTACCCTTGAACGGTCGCAGCTCAACCCCGAGCTTGAACCGGCGTCAGCTCGATCACAGTCCTGAATAGTGCAGTGACATGCTGCGAACGTTGCGTTCACCCGTCGTCGCCGCCGCAGTGATCGCTTTGGCTGGCGGCGCACAGGCGCAGGCACCCGGCTCGACGTCAGTCGCGACGCAACCGTCGCCCGTAGCGTCGCCCGTAGTCGAGCACGGACGGCTGTTTGTTTATCGCCGACAGAATCTCATCGGTACTGAACGTTCCGAGGTCGAGCGGCGCGGTGACACGGTCGTGATGCGGGCTACGCACGACTTTTCGGACCGAACCAGACCGGCCAGCGAAGTCACGGCCGAACTCCGGCTGGACACGCGGTTCACACCCATGAGCTATCAGCTCCGCGGCGATAGAGAGCTCTCTGTCGACGTCGAACACGGGATGACGGTAATCCGGGACGAAGGGGGCACCCGGCAACAGCCCGTCAACGGCGGCTTCTTCACGGCAGTGGGCGCGGCGCCGTACGCGGTTCCGATGATGCTCGTCCGCTACTGGCACGCGCACGGGCGGCCGGACACGATACCCCTCCTTCCCTACGGCCAGGCCGCGGTGCGACTGCTCGGGCGGGACACGCTGCTGTATCATCGCGGCGTGCCGATGCTGCTCGACCGGTACATCATCCGCGGTCTGGACGATCTCTGGGGTGGGCTCACGCTATGGCTCGACGGTGAACAGGCGTTGATGGCTGCGATTGGCGGCGACTCCCGCGAGGCAGTTCGCGAGCGCTTTCAGGCCGCGATGCCGTTCTTCATTCGGCGGTCGGTCGACGACGCGGTCAGCGGTGCGGAGACCCTCAGCCGGTCTATTGCATCTGAGCACAGCGGGACGTTTGCGCTCGTCGGCGGTACGCTCATCGACGGCGGCGGCGGCCCGGCCGTGCGCGATGCGATCATCGTCGTGCGCGCGGGGCGCATCGTCGCTGCCGGCCCCCGCGCAACAACGCGGATTCCGTCGGACGCGGCGCGCGTTGACGCCACTGGCATGAGCATCCTGCCAGGCTTGTGGGACATGCACAGCCATTTGAGCAAAATACCCCACTTTCTCGTATCGTACCTCGCCGCCGGAGTGACCACCGTACGAGATATGGGAAGCGAGATGGAGTGGAGCGCGGCGTTCCGCGATGCTCTCGCGCGCGGACGCGTGCTCGGACCGCGCCTCCTCCTGGCTGGAATGATCGACGGTCGCGCACCGGGTGCCAACGGGTTAGTGCAAGTCGCCACGGCGGAGGAGGCGCGGCAAGCAGTCCGCCGATATCACAACGCGGGCTATCAGCAGATCAAGATCTACGGTGTGGTTCCCACGGAACTGGTTCCGGTGATTACGGCCGAAGCGCACCGGCTCGGAATACCGGTGGTGGGGCATATCCCGTATGCGATGACCGCCGTCGAGGCGGTCGAGGCAGGCATGGACCAGGTCAGTCATCTGTGGGCCGTGTTCAACACGCTTCTGCCGGACGGCGTTCGCGGCGCGAACACGCAGGACGCTATCCCGCGTCTCTAAGTGTCGACCTGAATGGGAAGACCGCACAGACGTTGATCGAAACCCTCCAACGCCATGGTACGGTGATCGACGCTACGCTCGCACAGGAGCAGGCCGAGGTCGCGCCGCTTACCGTCGCGACCGAACCGGGGCTGCAGCATCTACCGCCCGAGCTCCAGCACTCCACCGTCCGGAAAAGCTCCGCACCGCCGACGCACCCGCTCCGCGCGGCCGTCTATCGAACGAAGGTGCTCGAGCTGCTGCGCCTGCTGCATCGCGCGGGGGTGCCGATTGTGGCCGGCACCGATTGGAGAGAGCTCCCAGGCCACGGCCTCCACCGCGAGCTCGAGACGTACGTCGAGGCGGGCATGACGCCGATGGAGGCAATCCAGTCGGCGACGATCGTGCCCGCACGGGTGATGCGGCTCCATCGCGAGCTCGGTACAATCGCGGTGGGCAAGCGAGCGGACATGGTCGTCATCGACGGCGACCCGCTGCGCTCGATCCGTGAGATCAGGAACGTGCGTGCGGTCATCACTGGCGGGCGGATGTACGATGCACGTTCGCTCTGGCGACGGATCGGCGTCGCACCATAGGCTAAACGCGTAGCTCCCAGGGAAACTCCGGTGGAGAAGCGGGATTTGCTGGCACGGCCCCGCTCCGGACGAGAGCGTCCTGCTCAGAGGCCAAGATGATACGAAACGTCGCGTCGCCAGCGTTCGCGCTCGCGCTTGCGTGGGCGGCTTGCAGGGATACCGCGCAGCTAAAACGAACCTGCGCTCACCCGCGCAGACGCCGCAGACGGCGGCGGTCAACGCGGAAAATCCTTCGTTCTGGAAGTAACCGACTAGAAGTAACCGAGTGCGGCCATAGTAGAAAAAGGCTGAGCTTCCACAGTATGTTCCACAGTGGGTATGTTTGCGCGGGATTCACACGCGAGCGCATAAGGCAGTAAGTTGGGACGTTGCAACACTTCCGGGCCCTTAGCTCAGTTGGTTAGAGCAGCGGACTCATAATCCGACGGTCGCAGGTTCGAGCCCTGCAGGGCCCATACAGGGAGAAACGTGGTCTGAAATCACGAATCGTCGCCTGCCTCGATTTGACCAATAGCAGGTTGTACAGCACTTGTCCCACCGAATACGGCAGCCTCGACCGCTTCCCTGTTCGAACATCGCGAAGTACTTTGCCGAGCCAGGACTTCATCCCGGTGACTGCATGGCCAGCGCGCCTTACGACGTTTCCGCCTCGCCGTTATTTTTGGGATTGGCTTCGATT
>JALYOO010000086.1 GCA_030856845.1 Gemmatimonadota bacterium | reverse complement strand
CTCGGTATCACACCGAGCCGCGCGAAGCGCACGGTGTCCAGCGGGTGTATGTGCTGAGCGTGCTCGATTCTGAACCTTCGGTCACGCGGACCGTTTTCGCGCGCCACCCGCTCGAAGATGTCGAGCTGTGTGCGTATTGCACGATCGCCGATCGCGTGCACCATCAGCTGAAGCCCTGACCTGTCCGCCGCGAGGGTCCAGCGATACAGATCGTCTGGCGTCTCGACGAAGAATCCCGAATCTCCGGGAGTGTCGCTGAACGGCGTGAGCATGGCAGCCGTGTGCGATCCGAGCGAGCCGTCGACAAACCCTTTCACTCCGCCGATGCGCAGCCATTCGTCTCCCCGGCCGCGGACGGCGACGGTATCGCGCAGCCTCTCCCACTGCGCAATCGGAGTCACGGCGTAAATTCGCGTAATCAGCCGGCCTGCTTTCCGCGCCCGGTAGAATGTCGCGAGGTCGGCGAAGCTCCCCATGTTGTGCACCGACGTAACGCCGCGTGCCGCGACGTACTTCATTGCGGCATCGAGAGCACGGTCATTCATCTCGAGCGACTGGGGTGGCTCCGCCGCGTTGACGTAGCTTTGTGCGTTGTCCTTGAGAATGCCTGTTGGTTCGCCGGCCGCGTCACGCACGATAGTGCCGCCATCGACGTCCTTCGTTGCGCGCGACACCTTGGCCGCCGCCAACGCGGCGGAGTTGGCGAGAGCCATGTGGCCGTCGAGACGCGATACCCAGACGGGATTGTTGGGAGTGACGGAGTCGATCCAGTCTCGCCTCGGGAGGTCTCCTCCCCACTGCTGGTGGTCCCAGTCACCGCCAGTGATCCATTCACCTGGTGCAACTCCCGCGGCGTACGCCTTGATGCGCGCGACAAACTCGGCCGGCGTCTTCGCGTCGCGAAGCTGAACGGAAGCCAGCCGGAATCCGCCGTCCACGAAGTGCACGTGCGAATCGATGAAGCCGGGAGTAACGAGCCCTCCCTTGGCATCTACGACCCTGACACCAGCCGAACCGCTAACGAGTTTGGAGATTTCCGCGCTCGACCCCACGGAGGCGATGCGATCGCCGCTGACAGCCACTGCGCTGGCCCAGGGCTGGCTCGCATTCCCCGTCCACACGCGGGCGTTGACGATTGCGAGGGAGAAATCGGGAGCAGACGTCATCTCACGCCGGGCACATCCGCCAAGCAACAAGGCCCACAGCACCGCACAGTGAACGCGTCGCTTCAATCTCCGTTGACTCTCCGTTGGTGCGGCCGTGCATGGAAGTCGGCATACGATCATTCTTGTGCGACTCTGGCATCATCAACCGCCCGCAAACGCCGCGACAGAAAGAGTAAACCGCCCGCAACCGCAGCATGAACCGGAAGTGCCAGCGCGATAATCTCTCCGTTCACCTGGCCGAGTCCAGGCAAGAGCTTCAGAGCCAGACCAAGCGCCGAGATCGTCCCGATTGCAATCGCTGTCCGGGTAGCCGTAGTCAGCTTGTTGAGCGCGATGGACCGATCGCCATCCCGGCGCAGCTCCAGCACGACACGAAGAAGCAATACAGCGAGCAGCAGCGAGAGCGGATTCATGTGAAGCAGATTTTCGTTGCGGTAGCTGTAGACGTGGTTGGTAAGCGCCCACAGCGACGCCAATCCCGTGCCCGCCACGCCGGCAATTGTACTCCACACCATGCCGATGACGAGAGGTCCGACCGGAGAAGCGGCCCTTCCACCTGCACGCACCAACAGCACCACGAACACAGCAACGATTCCAGCCGCTGCCAGCAGGTAGCCGGGCAGCTCCCGTCTCACGGCCTCCGGCTCGGGTGCTCTCGACGCATGGAAGAGAACACGCTCCCCGCGGACGAGTTTTCCGGGTTGCCCACCGTCATGGGTAATCGTGAATTCACGCAGCGTGCTCATCATCCGAACCGGAAGAAACATCTCCTCCCACCGCGTTATCGGTTCGTCTACCGGCTGTCCCAGCCCTAACAAAGTCCCCGTGTACACCGGCACGTCGTCCTGCGTCAGCCGGCGCGTATGAAAGCGGTACGTTGCAGGCGCGTTTTCGGCCTGCGCGATCGATCCTGATTGCCGGCGAATCGCCCCGCCCAGCGCGGCGTCGAGCGCGTCTCTGATGCGGGTGGAGCAGTTGTCGCGATAGTAATCGTAGGAGTAGAAGCGGTTCTCGGGCAGGAGATTCCACGCGACGAAGTCCGCCAGCCGCTGACGCTGGGCGGGCGACATGTCCAGCTCCTGCGCCCACACCGTGCGATTGGTTTGTCGATACGCATCGATGGTTGGCTCGACTTCGAACGCTCCCATCGAGTAGCGCATGTCGCCGCGCAGGAAGTTCGGCAGAAAATCCTCGTCGGCGAAATCGAACAATCCCCAGTGGTAGGCGATATCCGTATTCGCAGTCGCATCGTGAATCCAGATGGCGTTGTGCCCGAACTTCTCCCACACCTGGTCGCCCGGGCCCATCGTCATCAGGTATACGGTGAGCTGCGATCCCGCGGCCGGTGGAGGTGGCGACTGCACGACAGCCACCTGGCCAAATACGAGGAGCGCGGCCAGCGCCGCAATCACAAGCGAATCTCTCGCCCTTCTCCGGCGGACTTATAGACAGCTTCCAGCACTCTCATCACTTTCAGCTGGTCTTCGGGCGCTTCGTACGGCGTCTCGTCCTTGAGTACGGCTACGAAATGCGCCAGCTCTGCCCTGTACGACTGTAGAAAAACGCTCTCCCTCGCGGCCGCGCCGGTGGGCGACACGTTGGTGGGGCGGCCGTTCAGCTCTTTCACCACGCGGAGTGGCGAAAGCCGCGCACTTCCGCGGCTCGACAACACTTCGAACCACCATCGCTCTTCCTGCCCGACGTAAGCCCACGAGACGTCGATACCGAATCCGATTCCACTGGCGCACTCGACGTGGACGAGCATCGAATCCTCGACGGAGCCCGGACGATGAAGCACCATCTGCGCAGACACCCGCACCGGGTCGGGAAAATCAGCCAGCCAGAGAGAGAGGTCGAGCAGCGGATAGCCGTACTCGAGAAACGCCCCGCCACCGGCTTCGGCCTTGCTGAAACGCCATCCCTGCTGCGCGGACCGAAACTGGTATTGCCCCGACCGGATTCCGATCAGTCGGCCTAGCTCCCCGCCCTGCAGAAACCGGTTAAGCTGCTGCACGTCGCTGCGAAAACGGTGATTGTTGCCGACGACGACCTTGCGGTCGACCTTCGCCGCTTCTGTCAGGATGCGCTGCACTCCACTCGTCGTGAGCGACAGCGGCCGTTCGCACAGCACGTGAACCCTGGACTTCAGAGCGCGCATCGCATGCGGCTCATGGAGATGGTTGGGAGTCGCGATTACCACTGCATCGAGCTCGTCGAAATCGAGCAGCTCATCGATGTCGGTAAACACGTCGGGTACACCGAGCCGCTGCGCGAGCGCTCCCGCTTTGGGGCCATCGTTGTCGCAAATGGCGACGAGCTGCGCGCCGCGAATGCGCGACAGTACGGGCAGGTGGGCGAGCTGCGCGATCGCCCCCGCCCCCACAAGTCCGAGCCGGATATCGGAGCTCATCGCAGTGGCATGTGCGCGGCAGACTCTATCCGGATGCGCGTCAAATGCTTCCCACTGTCGTGCCTGGATAATACGTCGTGAGGATCGTTTGGTAGTCCTGGCCAGCGCGTGCGCGGCCGATTGCACCCCATTGACACATTCCGATGCCATGACCGTAGCCGCCGCCTCTCAGTGTCAACGACGACACCTCCCCAGCGCCGTCCGTGGTCGTTTCCGCCGTGACATAAGTGCTGTTGAGTATTGTGCCGGTGGGGGTACGGAGCAGAAAGCGGATGTCGTTTCCGCGTACGACGTAGTCACGATTCCCTGCCCTGATCGCAAGCGTGGCTGCACGGTCGGAGGCGGTGCGGCCGTCGATTCGCATCGAAGTGACCGCCCCGAGCGCAGCGCGGGCACCGCCCGTCGTCGGCGCAACGCTCATTTCACGGCCGCCGGAGACCTGCTCGAGATATTTCTCGAGCGTCGCACGAAGCTCTGCTTTCGCAAACGTTGTGGTCCAGCGAAATCGCGGAGATGGATCACAGTACGATTTGTCCGTTCCCGGAATCCGATCGCTCACCGGCATCAGGTACGGCTGGCTCGGTTCGCGCCACCATACTTCCTGCACCGCGGCGGTACTGCCCCCGCAGGTTGATGAGTATGGAGTGTTCACGATCCGTCCAGCGTAGCGAAGCACCATTCCTTTCGTTGCGACAACCGCGGCATCCGACATCGGTTTCTCCGCGTCCACCCCGCCGTATGCCTGATCCTGCACGGAGCCATACATGTCGAAAGGGCGTGCACTCGTTCCGTTCATGTGAATGTAGGAGTAACTGCGCGCGGCCACTGCCTGGGCCTGCACCGCCGCTTCTTCTCCCGGTTGCCGCGTTCCGATCTCCAGCGGCACCACTCCCCGCAGGTACGATTCCACTCCAAGGCGGTTGACGACGACCATGCCGCTGTCGGTGGGAGTGATGATCAGCTCTCCGCGGTAGCGCTTGCCCGCATGCTTGACGAACGAACCGGGCGACGCGGCGCGAATGATGAACGGTCCCTGATGTCGCGACGTCGCAGAGCCGCCGGAGCGGAGAGCGACAAGCTGCCTGCCCCGCATCTCGACCACCGCGCTGTCCCCGGCTCGGCCACTCAAGACCAGGTTCGAGCTGTTGCGGCTGTATATCCGCCAGGACTCTGTGCCACCAACGCGAGCCGCGCGGGATGAAGTCGCAAGCGCGATGCGAACGGGCTGATCGCCCTGATCGACGACGGATTCAGGACTGTTGATTTCGGAATCGACGGCGGGGTCTGCGCCACCGCGCGGAAGCGCCGAAGCGCAGGCTGCCGCGCCGAAAACTGCAATTGCCAATCTCCTAAACATGCACGCTCTCACTCCACCTATGATGTCTTCGAGGACGTTCCCTTCGGCCTCGGCGCCTTGCCCGTCGACATGCACCCGGCGGGCCGCCGGAGCTGCTACCGCCCAAAAGTCCCTGCGGATGCCATGGCCATCGGAAGCCGGCGTCGAGGCAGCGCTTCAGGGCGCGATGGTGCCACCGAATCTATTACCCTGACGACTGAGGCCCGGAAATCGTAGTCGTCGACCACTTCACCGACGATCACCTCCGCCATGGTTCCCGGAGGAAGCGACTGGTCGACATAGGTCACGCCGTCCACATCGTCGGCCTGCCATGGAAGCCGTCCGACGGAACCCGCACGAAACCGGCTCTGATGCGTCGCACTGAAGATCTCGTGCTCGGCAACGTAGTTGCCTGATGTCCGGTCGACGATGAGCTGCACTCTGCTGCCGGTCCGCGAATCGTACCGCTCGCTCGTAATGGATCGCTGCAGCTCGGTCAATCGCTCGAGCCGCTCGCGCTTGAGCGCGTCCGGAACGTCGTCGGCTAGCGCGGCCGCCGCTGTGCCGTCCTGCGGTGAATACGTAAAAGCGCCGACCCTGTCGAATTGTATCTCCTCGATGAACTCGAGCAGCTCGTCGAACTGAAGTTCCGTCTCGCCCGGAAACCCAACGATGCAGGTCGTGCGAATCGCTACCCCGGGCACCGCTTCGCGAAAGCGCGAAACTCGATCGCGAATTGTGTGCTTGCGCTCCGGCCGACGCATTCGCGCGAGCACTTCGTCCGACGCGTGCTGCATGGGCATGTCGAGATAGGGAACGATGCGCGGCTCACGCGCGAGTACTTCCAGCAGGCGCCCAGTGATGCCGGTGGAGTAGAGGTACAGCATCCGAAGCCACGGAATGGACGTCTCGGCGAGCAGCGCTTCGAGCAGCTCGGGAAGGCCGACTCCGTCACGCCTGTCGCGCCCGTAATGCGCCAGATCCTGGGCGACGAGATTCACCTCGCGCGCCCCTTGCAGCTCGAGCAGCTGCGCTTCGTGTATCAGTTCACCGAGCGCGAACGACCGGTGGCGACCTCGCATCAGCGGAATTGCACAGAACGCGCATCCATGATCGCATCCCTCGCTGATCTTGAGGTAACGCACATGCGGAAGGTCGCCCGCATAAACCCGTACACCGGGATGCAGCGTAACCGGATCGAGTCCCATGATGCCGCGCTGCGCGAGCTCCTGCGCGAGTCGGCCGCTCTCGGAAGTACCGAGGAAGACGTCGATTTCTGGCAGTGCTTCGATCAGCTCCGCCTTGTGCCGCTCGACCATGCAGCCGACCCCGACAACGGCCTGGCACGACCCGGTATTCTTGTACCGCGCTGCGTCAATCATCGCGTCGATCGATTCCTTCTTCGCAGCGTCGATGAATCCGCACGTGTTGACGATGATCACGTCCGCGTCGTCGAGCACGCCCGTGTATTCGCCACCATAGTCCGCCAGCTCCGCGAGGTATCGCTCGGTGTCGACGGTGTTCTTGTCGCATCCAAGCGTGATGAATCCGACCTTCATGCGGACAGAGCGATTGTCAAAAAGCAGCAGCCTGGCGAGGGGCGCGGCACCGCCGCATCGTCAGCGATAGTTGCCGAACTTCAACTCAACGCCGAAGTCCTTTCCCCGAAGCAGCGTCATCGCATCCTGCAGGTCATCCTTTGACGGAGAGCTCACGCGCACCTGCTCGCCCTGAATCGCGGCCTGCACTTTCTTGAGTTTGGCGTCCTTGATTGCGGCCGAGACCTTCTTCGCGGTATCCCCGTCCAGCGACATCTTGAGCTTGACGCTTCGCGTGACCTTGTCGCCGCCTGCGGGCTTGAGGTCGCCAATCTCGAGGTTCTTTACGGGCACGCCGCGCTTGATCAGCTTCGACTGCAGAACGTCGAACAGGGCGTCCATCCGATACTCACTCTCGGCAGTCAGATCGAGCACTCCATCCCCCCGTTTGAAATCGATCTCCGCGACAGTTCCCTTGAAGTCGTATCGCTGTGCGATCTCCTTCTGTGCCTGGTTAACGGCGTTATCCACTTCCTGGAGGTCAACGCCCGTCGTGACGTCGAAAGAGGATTGCTGGGGCATCTGTCAAAGTTAATGACACTGACTCCTGTCCGCCTGCACAAACAGCTGAACCACAGATGGCACCGATGTGGCACGGATGACACTGATGAAAAGCAACTACAAAACAATTACGGCGAACCGCAACTGCTCACCGGCAACGAACTAAAGGGCGATGCTGTTTAAACTTGTTCTTTTTTTTCATCTGTGACATCGGTGGGCCACCGGTGTTTCGGCTCTCTTTTTCTCGTGGCGTTAGCGGCGACGGCCGTCGCGGCAGACGTCAGCCGAGGAATGACTCCAGAGCCCGGCGCCGTGAGTTGTGCCGTAGCTTGAGCAGCGCTTTCTCCTTGATCTGCCTCACCCGCTCACGGGTGATGCCGAGCAGAGTGCCGATGTCCTCGAGAGTCATCGGGTCTTCTCCGTCCAGCCCGAAGTAGAGCCGCAGGATCTTCGACTCCCGCTCTTTCAGTCCCGACAGGGATTCCTCGATTGCCTCTGTCAGTGCCTTCTCGAAAGTCGCCTCGTCGGGCGTGCGGTTGGTGGTGTCGGGAAGGTAATCGAGGAGCCTGTTGTCTTCGCCGGGCGTCATCGGTGCATCGAGCGACAAATGCACCTGCGATATCATCATCGTCTTAGAGACTTCTTCCTCGGTGATGTCGAGGCCCTCGGCGATCTCCATGTGCGTCGGCTGCCGGCCGAGCTCCTGCAGGAGCGTGCTGGCGCGCTTGCCGATGCGGTGCAGCGCGCCGGCGCGATTCAAGGGAACCCTTACGATTCGCGACTGCTCCGCCAATGCCTGCAGGATGCTCTGCCTGATCCACCACACCGCGTAGGAGATGAACTTGATCCCCTTCGTTTCATCGAACTTGTGCGCAGCACGGATCAGCCCGAGGTTGCCTTCGTTGATCAGGTCGGAGAGCGACACGCCCTGATTCTGGTATTTCTTAGCGACCGAAACCACGAACCGGAGGTTGGACCGGACGAGCTTGTCCAGCGCCTCCTGATCGTTGGTGCGAATGCGCTGCGCAAGGGTGACTTCCTCCTCGCGCGTTATCAGCGGATAGACGCTGATGTCTCGAAGGTACTGGTCGAGGGACCCTTCGTCGTACTGCGCTTTCCGGTTTACCGAGACGGCCATACCAGATGCTGCTCCTTGCTACGACCGCGGTAATCTGCCCGGCATCGTCGCGGATCGCGATGCGGCAACCTCATTGAATCATCTCGCCGAACCGCTTCCATCGAACGCGAGTGAGCCAGTCGAGCTTCACTCCTCCGTCGGGATTATAGCTGTAATAGACCACCAGTGGCTGTCCGCGCACAAGTGAGTCGGCAACGAATCCCCAGTACCGGCTGTCGAGAGAGTTGTCGCGATTGTCGCCAAGCACGAAGTAGCTCGCTTGAGGGACGATCAGCGGGCCCCAGTTGTTACGCGAAGGATGGTACCCGGGACTGGCCTGGAGTGACGGAACCTGCATCGGCGAGCGGGGAGCATCGCGCACCGGGTTGGCAGATCCGAGCAGATACGCCAGCTGCCACTTGAATTCGTCATCGGAGACGTCAGATCCCGGCGCAGTGTGCGACGCGTACAACTCGCGCTGCGCGACGCCATTTCGGAGAAGCTGTCCCTGTCGCATCTCCAGCGTATCACCCGGCAGCCCGACGATGCGTTTGACGAAGTTCTTGGTACGGTCGAGCGGCCACTGAAAGACAATGACGTCCCCGCGCGACGGAGTGCGGAGCGCCGGCAGCTTCACCCTGGTGAAGGGAACCTCCGCACCGTAGACGAGCTTGTTGACGAGGAGAAAGTCACCCACCAGGAGGGTTCCCTCCATGCTTCCCGTCGGGATCTTGAAGGCCTCGACGAAGAATGACCTGACCACGAAGAAGAGCCCGAGCGCTATGACGACGGAGCGAAACCATTCCCACAGGAATGTCAGTTTCGCGCTTCGCCGCTCGTTGGCGCGGCCCAATGCACCCGCCCGCCGTCGCTCGCCCGCTGCAATCATCAGCCGATGCCGCTCCCGCTGCTAGTCCGGTGTTCCAAGATAATTGTCGATCTGGGCGCGCTGCAGAGAACCCGAGAAATCGGCGTACCCTACCTTGGTTTCCGAGTAGAACTCGTAAACCTGCCAGCCGCCCTCACGATGTCCGTTGCCCGTCTGCTTTACACCGCCGAACGGCAGGTGTGCCTCTGCCCCGATTGTCGGAGCGTTCACGTACGTGATGCCGTTGTCGAGCTCGTTCAACGCGCGGAAGGCGATATTCACGTTGCCGGTATAGATGGAAGACGACAAACCGTACCTGACGTCATTGTTGACGGCAAATGCCTCGTCTGCTGTCGACACGCGAATTACCGACAGCACAGGACCGAAGATCTCCTCCTGCTCCAGTCGAAACCCTGCCTCCACACGCGCAAAGATCGTGGGCTCGAAGAAGTTGCCATCCGACATTCCCTTCCCTTCGGAGCGGCGTCCGCCGCACAGAAGGTCCGCGCCGTCAGCCTGGCCAATGTCAATGTAGCTCTCGACTTTCTCCAATGCCGCTTCATTGATGAGCGGCCCCACGTCAGTTCCCTCCTCACGGCCGTCGCCAACTCTCAGCCCGCGCGTCTTGTCCACCAGCATGCCGAGAAAGCGGTCGTGGATTCCCTTCTGCAGAATCAGCCTGCTCGTTGCGGTGCAGCGTTGTCCGGTGGTTCCGAACGCACCCCACAGCGCGCCTTCGAGAGCGAGATCGAGATCCGCGTCGTCCATGACTATCTGCGCGTTCTTGCCACCCATCTCCAGCGAGAGACGCTTGTGCATCCGGCCGCACGTCGCGCCGACGATGCTCCCGACAGCGGTCGATCCGGTAAACGATATCACGGGAACGTCAGGATGCTCCACGATCGCCGCACCCGCTTCTTCACCCCGGCCGTGGAGCAGCTGGATGACTTCCGGCGGCAAACCAGCCTCCAGAAGAATCTCCACCAGCAGCGTACCGGTGTGCGGAACATCCTCCGCCGGCTTGAAGATGCAGGAGTTCCCGCAGACAAGCGCCGGAAACATCTTCCACGTCGGAATCGCGAGCGGAAAGTTGAACGGACAGATCATTCCCGCGACTCCGATCGGCCGGCGATAGCTCATCGCCCATTTGTTGCGAAGCTCGCTCGGTACGGTGTGGCCGAAGAGACGCCGCCCCTCGCTGGAGGCGTAGTACGCAGTGTCGATGCCCTCCTGAACGTCGCCGCGCGTCTCCGTGAGCGGCTTCCCCATCTCGCGCGTCATCGCGTTGGCGATCTCTTCCTTTCGCTTCGACAGAAGGTCACCAACAGCGCGCAGGATGTCGCCACGTGCCGGCGCCGGAGTTGCTCGCCATTGCTTGAACCCTCGCTGCGCGCTCTTCACGGCGCGCTCGACGTCGGTTTGATCGGAGAGCGGGAACTCTCCGATCAGATCGTTCCGGTCGGCGGGGTTGATGTTGTGGAAGTACTCGCCCGAGTCGGGGGGCACCCACGCCCCGGCGATGAAGTTGTTGAACCGTTTCATGATGAATTGCAGTCTATGTGTGTTCGCGAGTGAGTGCGTAGCGCTCGATCTTCTTGTACAGGTTCGACCGCGGCATTTCAACAGCACGGGCTGTCTCCGAAACATTCCAGTCGAACTCGCGAAGCTTGCCGAGCAGATACGCCCGCTCCGCGGCTTCCTTGAATTCCTCGAACGTTCTCGATGCGGTCAGGGTCCCGAGACCCGCGTCGTCCGCCACGCGCCCTCCGGCCAGCCGGTCAACGTCCTTCGCCGAAAGCTCCGGGCCGCTGGCGAGAATCAGCATGCGCTCCATGGTATTCCGAAGCTCGCGCACGTTTCCCGGCCAGTCGAGCGACATCAGCCGCTCCAGCGCGTTCTCGCTCACACGCCGCGGCGTCACTCCCTCGCGTTTTGAAAGGCTGCCAATGAAGTACTCGACGAGCGCCGGTATGTCTTCGCGATGCTCACGGAGGGGCGGGACATGAATCGGGACGACGTTGAGACGATAGTACAGGTCTTCGCGAAACCTGCCGGCGGCGATCTCTGCCTCGAGGTTCTTGTTGGTCGCAGCGATCACCCGCACGTCCACCGAGATCGGCTTCGAGCCGCCGATACGCGTGATGACGTTGTCCTGCAGCACCCGCAGCACCTTCGCCTGCGCCGCCATGCTCATGTCGCCTATCTCGTCGAGAAACAGCGTCCCCTTGTTCGCTTGTTCGAACTTTCCGGGACGATCTGCGATCGCTCCGGTGAACGATCCCTTCATGTGCCCGAAGAGCTCGCTCTCGATCAGCTCGCCGGGTATCGCCGCGCAGTTGACCTCGACGAAAGTTTTTGCTGAACGTGGCGAATGCCGGTGAAGCGCCCGCGCCACCAGTTCCTTTCCGGTTCCGTTCTCTCCGGTGATCAATACACGCGCAGGAGTGCCGCCGACTTTCTCCAGCTTCTCCACCAGCGCGCGCATCACCGGGCTTTCACCGACGATCTCGTAGGGTGAATCGCCGATGTTACGGAGACGCGAGTTTTCTTCGCGAAGGTTGATGTGATCGAAAACATTGCGCAGCATCACGAGGATGCGATCGGTGTCGAGCGGCTTCTCGAGGATTTCATAGGCCCCAAGCTGTGTAGCCTCGACGGCAGTCCTGATCGTGGCATGCCCGCTGATCATCACCACCGTTGCGGCTGGGTCGATCTCCCTGATGCTCTTGAGGGCCTCGAGTCCGTCCATGCCACCCATCTTCACATCCATGAAGACGAGATTCGGCTTCCACTTCTGATACTCGGCGATGCCGTCAGCCGCGTTCGACACCGCTCGAACCTCGTATCCCTCGTACTCGAGGAGCTGACCGAGCGCCGCGCGAATGCCCTGCTCGTCATCCACGACGAGGATGCGGCGATTCACGGGCTGGCCTTGTACACCGTGATCCGGCCGTTCGCGATACGAACGTCGCCGATGTAAGTCGGAAGTTTCATGGGCAGCGCGTTGGCGGAGATTCCAGCGGGCATCTCGCCTCGACGTATCCGCGAAATCAGCCTCGGTATGATTGCGCCCGGTACTGGAAACTTCCCGAGCTTCACATCCTTCACCTGGAATTCTCCCACGCCTTGCCGCAGCACGTTGATCGTCCCTCCGAGCTGCACGGTATCTCTGTCGCCGAGCAGCGCGCCCAGAGCGCCGAGCACTTCTCCTCCGCCGAAGTCCGCCAGTGCGACGTTCGCTCTGACATAGAGTCTGTCCCCGACGACGGAAGCGGAGATGTCTTGCGATGACGCGGGAAGCTGCCGCGCTACGGCCAGGAATATGTATGATGCCGCTTCTGCCGGGGTGAGGTTGGCGAATACAGGGCCCGACCGGCGCGAGAGCGACTCGAGTGCCCTTTGCCCACGGGTCGCCTTCTCTGCCGACAGAGGCTCCCAGCCGCCGGCGGCCCTGACGACAACCGAATCGCGGGGAGTGGTGGTGCCTCTCACGCGGTCGTACATCGGTCGCAGCTGATCGCGATTGAACCATGCGAAGACGCCGATGACGATGAGGATTGCGAGACAGCCGAGCCTTCGAATGCAGCCAAACATGAGAGATCCGCGTCGAGGTGAGGAGAGAATATCCGTCAATGCAAAGCCGATGCAAAGCCCATCGCCTCCGCGACCGCCGGACTTCACAACCGTCAGGGCAGCGACTGATACCCCGGTATCGAGCGCAGGAAGGAATTACTTTCTCCGGATGGCCTCCACGCGTCCCGGGCGCTCGGCGGCGGGAGGTCTGCTAAAGGCCCTCGCCGACAACAGCGACAGCCGCTCACTCGCCACACGAATGCGCCGTGCGCGCTTTCGGTTTTTTCTTTCGCTGTTGTCCCGGTTGAGCGGCCGCGTCGGCATACTCGACATCGGCGGTACGCAGGAGTTCTGGGATCTCATGGGGCTCGATGCCGCCTTGAACGTTCGCGTCACGCTGTTGAACATCGAGCACCAGCGGGTCACTTCGAACCGGTTCGTGAGCGCGGTGGGCGATGCCCGGGCTCTGCCTCAGTACCGCGACAAATCATTTGATGTGGTGTTCTCGAATTCCGTGATCGAGCATGTGGGGGATTACTCACAGCAGCGACTAATGGCCAGGGAGACGATGCGCGTTGGCCGCAGGTATTTCGTGCAAACGCCGAACAGGCGATTCCCTCTCGAGCCGCACTTTCTGTTTCCCTGGTTTCAATATCTGCCCTCCGCGCTGCGGGCGCGCATGCTCAACAGGTTCGACCTCGGGTGGTACAAGAGAATTCCCGATCTGGCGGCGGCCCGCGCGGAGGTTGATTCGATTCAGCTGTTGACTCACTCGAAGCTCGCAGCGCTCTTCCCGGACGCTTCGATCCATGTCGAGCGAATCGCGGGTTTTCCCAAATCCTTCGTTGCGTTCGGCGGCTGGGACTAGAGCAGCGGCAACTCGACCTGCACGCGCGCGCTGTCAGGATGTGGCCACTCGGAGGTTGATGGTGGCTTCTGCCGAGTGCCGCCGTTGCTTCCGCGCAGACATGCTTTCCCGAACCTGCCGCGATTATCTGTAGCGCGGCGTCCCGCGAGAGACCGGCGCGGTAGGGCCGGCTTGCAGTGAGCGCTTCATACATGTCCGCGACGCACAGAATCCGCGCAGCCCTGTCGAGTTCTTCTCCTTTTACACCCCACGGATAGCCGGACCCGTCCAGTTTCTCGTGATGCAGAGCAGCGGTTCGCGCGAAACCGGCGAAGGCTCCGACTCTGTTGAGTATCTCCCACGTGTACACCGGATGCCGCTGCATCTCGTCTCTCTCGGCCGAGGTAAGAGGTCCGGCTTTCTCGAGGATGCTCGATGAAACCCCCAGCTTTGCCTACATCGTGGAGCAACGCCGCCCGGTTGAGAGTCGCCAGCTCATCCCGTGCATAGCCCATCTCGAAGCCGGTTGCTCGAGCGTACTTCGCGACGTTGGTGGAGTGATGCCATGTAAAAGAGGACGTGGAATCAATGATCTCCGCGAACGCGCGCGCCACTCCATCGAGCCCTTTTCCGTCGACGTAACGCGTGTGTTGAGCG
>JALYOO010000069.1 GCA_030856845.1 Gemmatimonadota bacterium | reverse complement strand
ACCCCGAAGCCGACCAGTGCGATCAGCCCTGATACCGCGATGATCGCGGGCCCCGATGGAAGATCCAGTGGAACCGAAACCGAGAAGCCGACGACCGCGGCGATCAGGCCGGCGGCGATGGACCACGTGAAGGTTCCACCCATGCTTCTCGAGATGAGGAGACCCGTCACCGCCGGAAGCACGAGAAAGTTGAAGACGAGCAGCACACCCGCGAACTGCATCGCAAACGCAATCACCAGTCCAAGTGTGAAATAAAGAAACAGGTTCCAGAATCCGACCTGGAAACCAAGTGTCCGGGCTGTCTCGCGGTCGAACGACACGAAGAGAAACTCCTTGTAGAACGCGGCGTGCACCAGCAGCACGGGAATAGCTACCGCCAGCAATACCAGCGTATCGGTGCGAGTGATGCCGAGGATGTTCCCTTGCAGAAACAGGTCATGAGCCTCTCCGTGCGCCGCCTTCGATATGAGCAGTATTCCAGCGGCGCCGGCTACGGCATATGTAACTCCGATGGTAGCATCAGGAGGAACGTGTCCGCGGCCGCTGCCCGACCCGAAGAAGAGCACTCCTGCAATCGTTGCCACCAGCGACAGCGCGATTGGATGTGTGCTCAGACCAAGTGCGATACCCTGTCCCGCGAGCCACAGCGCGAGAGCGATACCGGCAGACGAAAGCTCGGCGAGAGCAGCACCGACGAAAACGATCCGCCGCAGAACCACGTACACACCGAGAACGCTGCACGCGAGCGCAATGACGACGGTGCCGTACAGCGCTTCACGGAACAGCAGTACAGCGTCAAGCATCGGGTTTGGAGGCGGGCTCAGCAGCCGCGTGAACGTGTGCCTCAATGTAAGACTGCGGTGTGTGAGCGATGTCAGACTGGCTGTCGTCGCGCCGTGCCACCACGATCCGATGACCGTTCACCGAATCGACATCCACCGGTATCCGGTACATCCCGCTGAGCACTGACGATGACATGATCTCATCCACCGCTCCAATGCGGAAACCGCCATCCATTACGAGCGCGATGCGCTCCACGTAATTCGCCACTTCGTTCAGTGCATGGCTGACCATCAACACCGTCAGACCGTCGCGCTCATGCAGCTCTCTCACGAGACCCAGGATCTGGGTGGTCGCGACGAGGTCCATGCCGTTCGTAGGCTCGTCGAGGATGAGGACATTCGGTTGCCCAACGAGCGCGCGGGCGATCAGCGTGCGCTGCTTCTGACCACCGGAGAGAGCATTCAGCGGCTGGTCAGACAGATCCAGAATTCCCACATGGTCGAGAGCATCGCATGCAAGGCGTCGGTCGTTCGCGCCTGGCCTCCGTCCAAGCCCGATGCGGTCATACCGTCCCATCATCACAACGTCCACGACCTTGAGCGGAAAATTGTAATCCACCTGGTCGCGCTGCGGCACGTATCCGTAACGGAGATTGGGTGCGAGAGCGACCGAACCCTGTAGCGGCTTGAGCCCTCCCAGTATCGCCCGGAGTATTGTTGTCTTTCCCGATCCATTAGGCCCGACGATTCCGAGAAAATCACCTTCGCTGATGGAGAAGCTGAGATCGCTCAGCACCACACGGCGCCCATAGCCGAGTGTCGCATGGTTGAAGGTGACCAGACTCGTCATTGCACCGCTGCGGCAAGCTTCTCGATGTCCGACTTCATGAGAGCGACGTAATCGTTGAGCCCCCGCACGCCTCCCACCGACGGGGGCAGCACCAGCACCCTGATCCCGGTTTTGCTGGCGACGAAGTCAGCGGTCTTTCTGCTGTAGAACGGCTCCATGATGATGACCCTGGCGCGCGTTCGCTTGATCGTCTGAATGAGACCCGCGAGGTGCGAAGGCGACGGTGGCACGCCCGGCTTGGGTTCGATGAATCCGACGATGTTCATCTTCGTGTACAGAGCCAGATACCGCCAGCTCGTGTGCCAAGCGACGACAGGCTTTCCCGCGATCGAGGCGAGCGACGAGCGCCAGCCCTGCTCCGCCGCAGTCAGCTTGTTCTCGAACGCGCGCTCGTTGGCCGCGTACACCGCCGCATTACCGGGATCTAGCTCGCTGAATTTCCGCTGGAACATGCGGGCGATACGTCGGCCATTTTCTGGATGCAGCCAGTAGTGGGGGTTTCCGAGCGGGTGGACATCGCCCTGACTTCGGTCCACGTCCCCAGCAGGTATGTCGAGGAGTGGAACGGACTTCGAGACGTCCACATATCCGGGCGCCCCGGCTCTGATCTTCGGATTGCGCGCCCCGTCGAGCAGGAGGGGCATCCACCCGACCTCGAGCCCAAGGCCCACGAAGGCCCACACGTCAGCGTTTCGAAGCTGAAGCACAAAGCTCGGCTTTGCTTCCACGTAATGGGGGTCCTGGTAGCCTTCGCTGACGTGGCGCGTGGTAACCTTAGTGCCCCCGACTTCGGCGGCGATCGCAGCAAGGTCGGAGGTGCTCGTCACCACCTTCAGCTGTGCCTCTGCCGCCGTACTCGCGAGGCCGACCGCGAAGATCACGGCCGACGCGGACGAGAAATACCTTCGGCTCGACGAGAAGAATGCTCTGGTCATTCTATGATTACTCCTGGCCTCTTGGCCAAAACGATCAAAAAGGATGAGGACGGTGAGGTCCAACGGCGAACGTGCTCTGAAGGATCAACCGATTCAGGCCCTTGCGGTCGCCCGCGGCGAACTGTCGTTCGAAGCCAAGCGCGAGCTTCGAGAATTCGCTCGGAAAGAACTGGAGGTACGCGGACGCGGCCTTGAGGCTTCCCTCGGCCGGCTCTGAATCGGAGAATGGGTCCTGCACCCAGTCGTAGCGAGCACCGACATATGTACGACGGCTCATTTGATAGCGCGAAAAAACGTAGAGGCCAGTCGCGTCGCGGCGCGGCCCGGCGAATTCGCTTGGAAGCGAAGCACGATCGAGCGCATCGCTTCGCTCGTTCACCTGACGCATGACCTCCGCCTGCAGAATGAACGATTTGTAAAGCCCCTGCTGCAGGGGTCTCCACCGGAACGTGAGGTCGGCCCCGATCAAGGTCTGACGAGCATTGACCGCGTTCACTTCGTCGCTCCGCAGGCAATCCAGCGCAGGATCGCAATCGATCGCCTGCGCGCGCCGCATGGTGGCTGCGCTCCCCGACAGCTCGAGGTTCGTCGACTCGGACAGGTCCAGGTAATTGCGAAGGCGGGCCGAGTAGCCGAGGCCGCTGATGTCTTTGTTGGAGGGTTCGGCGGCCAGGAGCTCGTCATCGCTCTCTACGAAGTTGTCAACAGCCGTCAGCAGGAGCTCCTGATAGAACCCGAAGGGAGCGAGGACTTTGCTGAACCAGAGTCCCGTTCCCTTGGATCCTTCGGGCCCCAGAAAGTTTTGTATGACATGGGGGTATGCGATTGTCTGCAGCTCGGCACGATGAGTCGTGTTCTGTTTACCGAAGGGCATATGGAAACGGCCGATTCTCGCCGCGGTCTGCCAGGGTAGCGCAGTCGCGGTTATGTAGGCTTCCTCGATCGCAATGCCCTCGAGGTCGGAGATTCCCAGAATGAAGTCGGCGCGAAAGTAGGGATCGACCGCTGAGCTCAACGCCAGCTCCACTTCCCGGATGTCGAACCGGCGTCCGCCCTCCTGCGTACTGCCTTTTGGGGAAAAATCGGCAATGACATCGCCGATCGCGCTGATGTCGGGTATGAGACGCGGATTTGATGGTCCCCCCGTGCCCGTCGATGTCCTGACCTCCGACGTGTCGGTTTGCGGACTGGCCTGCATTTGTTCCAGCTCTCTGACGAGAGCAATTGAATCGGCGCGGCTGACACTGTCCGCGCGCGCCGCGGAATCTCTCTTCGGCGTCGGTGTGGCCTGCGCAGCGAGCGCTACCGGCCCGATGGTGGCGAGTGCGCAAAGGAAAAAGCTTCTTCGCATTTTGAGTTCCTTCCCTGTGGTGAACGCGTGCGGGACAGTGGTCGTCACGCAGTGCAGCGTGTTCCGTCAGCTGGCGCCGCAAAGCGGCGCGGAGCTACGACAGGGCGGGCGGTGCGCGGGGAAGGAGGGTCCGACTGGCGGACGACCAATCGATGCGGACTGCTGTCCTCGCAAACAGTTCGACCGCTGCATTCAGAGCGTACCGCGGTGGCTCGGCCAGCCTCGAAGCGGAAAGCAAATGGCGCGCAACGCAGGCGAAACAGCTCGCATCATCGTGCGCGTGGTGGACTCCGGTACCGGCGAGCTCGACATGCGGCTGCGCGTTTTTTCCAGCCCGCGCCTCCACCAGCGGGGCGAACGCAAGGAGCAGCTGCGCGAGGGCGAAGACGAACATCACCGGCCGGCACAGCGCACGCGAAAACATCCGGGAGTGTGGCACGAAAGTCATACCCGCACTAGTCTACGTCCGTTCCGGCTTTCCTGCCACCGGCGTCATTCAACTCCGATATAGCCGCGAAGCCTTGCGAGCATTAGCCGGTCGGTGACGTCCTCCTCGAGTTTGGGTGTCTCGATCACCTTCGCGACGTGTGCCAGCCGTTGATCGTTCATGATCCGACGAAATGCACCCTCCCCGATCGCTCCTTCCCCGATCAGCTCGTGTCGGTCGCGTCGTGAGCCGAGCGGTGTCTTCGAGTCGTTAAGGTGCATCATGTGAAGCCGCTCCATCCCTACAACGTCGGCAAAGCGTGTCCATACTCCGTCGTAGTTGGTGACGATATCATAGCCCGCGGCAAAAACGTGCGCGGTATCGATGCATACGCCGACGCGCGTACGCTCGCTCGCCGGTATCATCTGGATCAACTGCGCCATTTCCTCGAAGCTCCAGCCGAGAACCGTTCCCGCACCGGCAGTGAACTCGAGGAGAATCCTCGCGCGCCCCGGCACCTGCTGCAGCGCAGCCCCAATTGACTCGGCATTGCGCGCGAGACCGGAAGCGTGATCGGAGATATAATTGCCGGGATGCGAGACGAGAAAATCGAGCCCTAACGCATCAGAGCGGCGCAGCTCCCAGAGGTATGATTCAAAGGAACGGGCGTGGAGTACGGGATCCGGCGACGCGAGGTTGATGAGATAGCTGTCGTGCGCCGCGGTGACTGCTACATCCGTCAGAGCCAATGCCGCGGTGAAGGCCTGGCACTCCTCGTCAACGCATTCACGCTCTGCCCACCGATTAGCCATCTTGGTGAACATCTGCATTGCAGTCGCGCCGATCGCGGTTGCCCGTGCCGGTGCCTGTCCCGTTCCGCCGGCGATTGAAATGTGAGCGCTCAGGGGCGCCTGACTGACGGCGCTATCTGGATCCACGCAACCAGGTCAATGGATCCACTGCCGGCCCGCCGCGGCGGATCTCGAAATGCAAGTGCGGCGGCAGCGATGGGTCGGTAGCGCCAATCGCTCCGATGATCTGACCCTTCGTCACCCGCGCTCCCTTCGCCACTCCCATCTGGCTGAGCGATCCGTAAACCGAATAGTCGCCTCCTCCGTGCTCGAGGATGATCGTATTGCCATACGTCCCCATGACATCGGCCAGTACTACCTGGCCCGCGGACACGGACTTGACTCCTGATCCCGACGACGCCGCGATTCCGATGCCGTTCCATCGAGTAGTGGTGTTGTTCGGATTTACCACGCGGCCAAACCGGTAGATGATCGATCCCTCAAGCGGCCAGTCGAGGCGGCCGAAGTCGCTCGTGCGAATGGAGCTCGGTGCGGCGGTGGCATTTGATCGCGCTGCCGCACGGCGGCGGGCCGCCTCGAACGATGCGATCACACTGTTCAGTCTCGCTTCGCTGCGCGCCAGCTGCGCGAGCCGGGCTTTTGCTTTCTTCGAGTCCTGTTGCACCCGAACCAGACTTTGCTGCCGCGCTCCCTCTAGCGACTGCAGCCGCTGTGCTTCGCGGGATTTCTCGATTCTGTTCTGTTCGACCCCACTCTGAAGTGATACGAGCTGTCGCCGCTGGCCGATGATTGTCGACCGAAGCTGGTCCACCCGTCGCACTACGGTACGATCGCGCTGCGCCAGGATGTGCAGGTACTTATAGCGGCCGACGAGATCGCCAAAAGATTTTGCCGACAGCATCACCTCGAATGTGTACAGCGGGCCACGCTTGTAGATCTCCACCAGGCGTTTGCGAAGCACCGCGCGTTTCACCTGCACTTCGTCCTGGGCTCTGACGAGGTTGGCCGTAGTGTGCTCGACTTCACCATTCAAAGTCGTGAGCTGCTGGTCGAGAGAGCGCACTACGCGAACGGTCGCGTTGTGCTGCCGGTTGAGGTTGGAGACTTCTTCGGAAATATCATGCGCGCGGGTCTGCAGGCCGCGCATCTGGCGCTGGAGTGTCTCGCGCTCGCGCCTGATCCTTGCCAGTTCGTCCTGCTGAGCGCGGATGCGGGCCTCGCCCTGGCCCTGCGCCGGCAGGGGCGCCAGCAGCGCGAATGCGATGACGACCGCGACTCGCTTCAAATTCGGCGGAGATGGCTCCATACCGATGTCGCGCTGCCGAGGACACCAATGAGAGCACCGGAGACGATCCCGATCACCACCAGCCGGGGGTCGAAGAACACCAGGCTGACGAATCGCGTATCGATCGCGCGATACAGTAGCCACGTGAGGAGAAGAGCCAGCAGTCCGCCGAGTATCCCTTTCACGAACCCATCGATCAGGAACGGGGCGCGCACGAAACCGTCAGTCGCACCGACAAGTCTCATGATGGAGATCTCTCTCGCGCGGGCCATCACTGACACCCGGATGGTCGTGCCGATGATTATGATCGCGACGAAGGCGAATGCTACTCCGAGGCCCAGGCCGGTACCGGCGGCAATCGTGCGCAGCTGGTACAGCTTGGCCACCCACTCTTCGCCGTATCGCACATCGTCAACGAACTGGTAT
>JALYOO010000052.1 GCA_030856845.1 Gemmatimonadota bacterium | reverse complement strand
GCTGCCGCGGGCACAGGCCGGTTCGGCTCGGGGTGGGTGTGGCTGATCAACGACCGCAGGAAGCTCGAGATCACCAGCACACCGAACCAGGACAACCCGCTGATGGAGGGTAAGACGGCAATCCTCGGCCTCGATGTCTGGGAGCACGCCTACTATCTCAAGTACCAGAGCAAGCGGCCTGACTACATCACGGCATGGTGGAACGTCGTCGACTGGAAAGCAGTGGGAGAGAGTTTCTCTCAGTAGATCAACGTGTTCTATGAGACTGGTTCGGTCGATACCCGCGATGATTTGACTTAGATGGCAGGTCCGCTCCGGCTGCTGACGCGCCTGGAAGCCGCCTCGCCGAATCGGCGTCAGCGTCTTGCCGTTGCGGTGGTAGTTGCCGCTCTGTCCGCAGTGCTGGTGTCGAACACGTTCCGTGGGGCTGCCTCCTACCATTCCGACTTCGGCATTGCCTGGTTCGGCGCTCGAGCGATGCTGGAAGGACGCGATCCATACCCGCTGATCGGGCCGGGACGCGAGTTCGACATCCGTTGGCACCCTCTTTACCCTGCCACGGCGATGGTTGCCGCGATCCCATTCGCTGCGCTCACTGAAAGACTTGCCACAATGGCCTTCGTAGCGACTTCGGTTTTTCTCCTCGCGTACGGAATAACACGCGACGGCTGGCACTTGATTCCGCTGTTCGTCACCGAACCGTTCGCCGCATCCGCGCGGCTTGGTCAATGGTCGATACTCGTTACAGCGGCTTGCTTTCTTCCATGGCTGACATTCCTGACCGCGGGAAAGCCGCAGGCATTCCTGCCGGTTCTCGCGACTTCGCGCTCTCGAGCCCCATTCCTGTTCGCGGGCACCGGAGGGTTGGCGCTGTTACTCATCAGCCTGGCTCTCCTCCCGAATTGGCCGGCCGCTTGGCTCGATGCGATGAAGAGCACGAGTCATTTGACGCCGCCGATCATGCGCCCTGGTGGCTTCCTCATTCTCGCAGTGCTATGCAAATGGCGCCGACCTGAGAGCTGGCTCGTGCTGGTGATGGCCTGCGTGCCACAGACATGGGGATGGTACAACGCGCTGCCGCTATTCGTCGTGCCGCGGACTTTAGTCGAGTCCGGCGCACTGGCGACGATCGTGACGATCGGAGCCTTGGCCGGCGCGTTGATTGTCCCGACGCCGACTTCACCTGACGCATTCTATGGCTGGGTGGGAGCCCTCCTGGTACTGACGATTTACCTGCCTGCGGTTGGTTTGATCCTCCGTCGTCCGAATACTGGCGAGGCCTTCCCATTCAGGAGGAAGTTTGCAGAGCGATCCCCAACTGGTGAGTAAGGCTGCGCTCGCAGCGGCACGAATCGACGGCACTCCATATGGATTTCCATGGGGTTCCAACCATCCCACAACGTCGCAACGGATTTGTGTTGCTGGCATAACGGCCGTGATTGCCGCTCTCGCACTAAGCTATCGTTTGTCGACCGGCCACCTCACTGATTTTCATCAGGTACTTTTTGGGGCCAGAGCAATGCTTGAAGGCCGGAACCCTTACGAGCTTGTTGGACACGGCAGGGAATTCGTGGCGGATTTCGGCCTTCTATACCCGGCGACGTCTTTTCTAATGGTGCTTCCCCTCGCGTTTATCACGGCGACCGCCGCGACTATCGTTTTCGTGGCTGTATCGGTGTTTTTGCTAACATACGCCGTCGCTACCGGAAGTTGGCACCGCCTCCCAATGCTCGGGTCGGCGGCGTTCGCCGACACAGTGATTTCGGGGCAGTGGTCCGCTGTCCTTGTCGCGGCGCTCTTCCTGCCGGCATTGGCGGTTTTCGTTCCCGCCAAGCCCCAACTCGGCGCTGCTGTGCTGGCAGGTACTCGATCGCGATTCGCTTGGCTAGTCGCAACTTTATCCGGGGTGGTGCTCGTATCCATCAGCCTCTATTTCCTGCCCGATTGGCCGGCGGATTGGTTCCGGCTCATTCAGGCCGATACATCCCATATGAAAGCGGCAGTAACGCAGCCTTTCGGAGCCGCCGTGCTACTGCTTCTTCTGCGTTGGAAGAGGCCTGAAGCGTGGGTTGTCCTCATCACGGCGTGTCTGCCACAGACCCTGATGTGGTACAGCTTCCTCGTTCTGCTCGCCTTCCCGGCTACGTACCGCGAGGCTTGTGTCCTTTCCCTTGTGTCGTCGGCAGGCTTTCTAATAGCTCAGTGGATTGCCGCGGTTAACCCCGTTGAACCGCGCACAGGAACGATCCTGTGGACGGTGGTTGTGATCACGACTTTCCTGCCCGTGTCGATCGCAATCCTGCGACGTCCGAATGAGGGGGAACTACCCGCATGGCTGCAGCAGCTTACCAACTACCCGCCATACTCCCGGCGATCACTGCCTGGTGCGCGTTAATCCGCGCATCTTCCGGTGGACGAGAAACAAGCCTACTGGAAGGCAACGGATAGGCGTTGCCACCGGCATCGCTGCGTATGCGGCCCTGCAACTTCTTTCATAGTACTTCTGGAAACCTGGATTTCGCTCGGACTTCGGCCTCGTATGGTTCGGCGCTCGTTCGATTATCCTCGGGGTCGATCCTTATTCGCTGGTTGGTCCGGGTCTCACATACGACTGGCCGTACCATCTGCTGTATACCGCTACAGCGATGGTCGCGGCAATTCCACTTTCCATTCTCACTAAAAAGACTGCATCGCTCCTTTTTGTTTCAGGCTCTGCATTCCTGCTTGCATACGGAATGACGAGAAATGGCTGGCACCTGCTCCCATTGTTTGTGACCTCCTCATTCGCATCCTCAGCGCAGAAATTCCAATGGTCGATCCTCTTTACCGCGGCCCTTTTCACTCCATGGCTGGCGATTTTCGTCGCCGCGAAGCCACAGGGCGGGATCGGTCCTGTAATTTCTGCGTCGACGTCCAAGCCGCTGGTCATCGCCGCAATCGGTGGTGCAACACTCTCAGCGATCAGCTTGCTGCTTCTCCCCTAGTGGCCGATGGAGTGGCTCCAATTGCTCCGCTCGTCCACAGGCCACATGCAACCACTGCTCTTCACCCCGACGACCGGAGTCCTTGTCTTTCTCGTTCTTCTCCGATGGAGGCGGCCGGAAGCATGGCTGCTTCTTTCAGTTGCCATCGTGCCACAGACGTGGTGGTGGTACAACGTGCTCATGCTATTCACGATTCCAGGATCACTCCCTCCGGCATCTGTCTACCGCGCCGCTTCGCCCTCGAGATAGGTGTACCCTTCCAATCCCGCCATATAGTCGGCGATGAACGTGTTCGCCTCCTGCCGCGTGATGTTAGTTGCCGCTGCAACCTTGCGCCGAAATGTCGCCAGGAGATCCGACGCACGGAACTGGACGTAGGCCAGCACCTCCGTCACCGTATCGCCGTGCACGAGCTCAGCAACCTCGTATCCATTCTCCGACAGACGGATGTGAACCGCGTTCGTGTCGCCAAAAAGATTGTGCAGATCGCCGAGGATCTCCTGATACGCGCCGGTGAGAAAAATCCCGAGGATGTACTGCTCCCCGTCATTGAACGCATGCAGCGGAAGGCTCGGCTTCGATGACCTTCCGCCGATGAACTTTTCGATCTTCCCGTCCGAATCGCAAGTCACATCCTGGATGGTGCCGCGACGGTCGGGCTGTTCCTCGAGACGGTGAACCGGCATTACGGGAAAAAGTTGATCGATGGCCCAGCTATCCGGTAACGACTGGAAGAGCGAGAAGTTGCAGAAGTACCGGTCGGTCAGAGCGGCCTCGATGTCTTCGATGATGTCGCCATACTCCTCGCGGTCTTGTTGGGCGAGCCGAGCCACCGCGGTGATCGTCGCAACGTAGATCTGCTCCGCCAGCGCGCGCTCCCGGAGCGTCAGCACCCCGCTGTTGAACAGCTCCTGCGATCTGTCCTTGGAGAACGTCGCGTCGTGATACACCTCGCGGACGCGGCGTCCCGACACGGCGTGATAGTCGTCCGCCATCTCGTGCAGGAAGCCATGGTCGTCCTCCGACAGATCGGGCATCACGTTATCCGCCTGCGATTCCACATCGATGACGCTCAGCAGCAGGAGGGCATGATGCGCCGTCAGCGCTCGCCCCGACTCGCTGATGATGTGAGGCATCGGCAAATCATGCTCACGACACGCCTCGGCCAGCGTGTACACCACATCGTTGGCGTACTCCTGAAGCGAGTAGTTGACGCTTGCCTGGGACGTGGATGAGGAGCCGTCGTAATCAACGCCGAGTCCGCCGCCGACATCCACGTGCGTCACGTCGACACCCATCGATCGCAGCTCCGCGTAATACCTGGAAACTTCCTGCAACCCCGCCTTGATGTAGCGGATGTCGGTGATCTGCGAGCCAAGGTGAAAGTGAATCAGCTTGAGCACATCTATCCGCCCTGCTTCGCGCAGGCGATCCACCAGCTTGACGAGCTGCGCGGTGCTGAGCCCGAATTTCGATTTCTCTCCCCCGCTCTTTGCCCAGCGGCCTGAGCCTTCGGAGTGCAGCTTGATACGCACTCCCGCAGTGGGGTTCACACCCAGCTCGTCGGCCACCTGAAGCAGAACATCCACCTCACTCAGCTGCTCGAGCACGATGAAGACCTTGTGACCCAGCTTCTGCCCCATCAGCGCGAGGCGCATGAACTCTTCGTCCTTGTAGCCATTGCAGACGATGAGGTGATCGGTGTGCTCAGCCAGCGCGAGCACGGCCTGCAGCTCGGGCTTGCTGCCGCATTCGAGACCAACGCCGGAGTGCTTTCCGAACTCGACAATTTCCTCGACCACATGGCGCTGCTGGTTCACCTTGATCGGGTATACCGTCGTGTATCGGCCGGTGTACTCGTACTCGTCCATCGCGCGCGCGAACCGGGAGTTCAGTGACTCGATGCGGGAGCGGAGGATGTCGGAAAAACGCAGCAACAGCGGAAGCCCGACGCCCTGTGCCTCGAGGTCGTTCGCGAGCTCGAACAAATCAAGCTCCCGAGACGGGTTGTCGGCATCCGGCCGAACGACAACGTGACCCCTGTCGTTGATGTCGAAGTATCCGATTCCCCATCCTTCAATGTTGTAGAGCGTACGCGCCGACTCGATCGACCAGGCTTGTTCAGGCTCGACCTGTGATGGCGGGGGAATTCTGGTCATCGTCATGCCCACAGTTTATGGCATGCGAGCGCGCTACGGTACCGCTCAAGGGTATAAGGTGTCCATTGTCCAGCTGTCGCCGGCTCGCCTGTAGAGATGCCGCTCGTGCAGCCGCCCAGGGCGACTCCTCCAGAACTCGATCCTCTCGGGACGCAGTCGGAATCCCGACCAGAAGGGCGGCCGAGTGACCTCCTTTCCAGCGAATCGTTCCTCGACCTCGGCGACGCGATCGATCAAATCGCCGGGCTGCTCGATAGGTTGGCTCTGAATGGAAGCCCAGGCGCCGACCTGGCTCTCCCTCGGACGGGTCGCGAAATATTCATCTGCTTCGACATCCGTGACCGAAGTGACAGGACCTTCGGCACGCACTTGCACTTCGAGTGGAGCCCAGTGGAAACAGATCGCGGCGAAAGCCCGGGTTCGAAGCTCACGACCTTTCCGCCCCTCGAGGTTCGTGTAGAAAACGAATCCCCTCTCGTCTACGCCTTTCATCAGGACGATGCGTACCGATGGGTTGCCGCTCATGCCAACCGTCGCAAGTGACATGGCATTCGGCTCGGGAAGAATCGAGCGATCGACATTCTGCGCCTGGGCGTACAAGCGGTGGAACCGGCTGACCGGATTCTGGACCGGGTAAGCGGTCCTCAAGGCGCAAGCGGAGTCGGGCCCGGCGCAGGACGGTAAATGACGGCGGTGCTGTCGCGATGCCATATCGACCAGCTCCGCTCACGTGCGAGGCCCTTCGCTAGCGGGCTAGCGGATTTGACGATTATGGTCTGAACGTTCCAGCGGCTGAGCTCTTCCTGCCAGCCGGGACGCAAATCTTCGATGGCCGTATATGACTTCATCGTCTCGGCGTTGAATTTGAGTGGATCCACGTGAAGAGAGGCCTCCGGCCATGCATACATTATATATCCGCCCCAGACCCAGGCGTCGAAGACTCGCCCGGGGAGAGCTGCCGCTCTCGCTTTCGCGACCGCGACCGTGGGAAACTTCCGCTCATTCCATCGGTCGGCGATGACCTGGACAGGCCCCGCATGCCCCCGATTCAAACCCAGGGCGAGCAGCAGTACGGCGGTGGGAATGCCCAGTATCCCGATTCGTGAACCGGGGTCGAGGCGGGCAAACTCCTTGAACAACGGGAAGCCGCGGCGGCCGGCAGGCCAACCCCTCGCAACCTGGAGCGCGATAAGCGGCCAGGCGGTCACTCCGAACAGCGCAATGTTCCGAAACGAACGAAGCGCGAAGAATGAGCTCAGCAGGATGACGCCTAGCCATGGTAACGGAATTCGGCGCGTAGTAAGCGCAAACAGGCCGATTGTGGTCAACAAGGCCAGCAGGAACGGCAGCTGCGCGAGCTCCTGAAAATTGGGCGGCAGGAACTCCGACATCTGGGTTGCGAGCGATGAGTTCATCACTGCTGAGAGCACTTCTCTGTGCAGCGAAAGACCGAAGGGATTGAGCAACGTCGCCGCGGTTGCAACGCCGAACATGATACAGTTTTTCCTGGCGGCGCGAAGCCATTTTGGCCGCTCGCCTCCAATAAGCGCCTCGGCGAGATCGCCCGCGACATAGGTGCCAATCAGCGCAAGACCATAAAGCCAACCCCCATGAAAGTTCGCCCAGAGCGCGAAGAGCGGAAGGGAAAGCAACTCGCGCCGCGGCCGATCGGATTCGAGCAGGAAGAGAGTCAGCGCGGCGCCGACGATAGAGAACAGGTGGGGTCGGGTGAGCCAGTGAGTGGACGCGAGGGCGAGGCTCATGAGCGCGGCGAGGAATGCCCATCGCGGATCTGCGCCGCGTTTCCTGAGAAAAAGGGCGATGCTTCCATGAGTGAGGCCGACAACGATGCCCGTCGTCGCAGCCAGCAGCGGCAGCCCGCCAACCCGGAACAGAAGGGCGAATACGATCTCGCTGAGCCATGCATGCGCGATCAGCGGATCCGATGTGGCGGTGTAGGACGAGAGGCTCACAGACGGGATGTGTCCACTCGCGAGAATTGTATCGCCCATCCTGATGTGCGCGGCGAGGTCGCCGTCACTCTGGGTCAGCTTCACGGCACCCCTGATCGCGGTCAGCGGGGCGAACACCATGAATATCAGATCAGCCGCGCTCGGCGCATTGTTCTTTTCCACGGGGGCAATCTTGCGAGCCCGGGCGCACAGCGCCACCGTGAGCCCGAGGTGTTAAGCCAGTTAACCAGATCGTTACTAGGGAATCTTTCTCACGGTGATTAGCCTGCATGACGTCGGGAAGGGCGGAACCATCATCCCAAAACTTATCAGAGGCTGATCATGACAAGAATCACACGGAGCATCCACAACTTTCTCCACGAGGATGATGGAGCCGCACTCGCGGAGTATGCGATTCTCGTTGCATTCATCGCGATCGTATCGATCACGATTATCACGACTTTCGGCGGTAAGATTTCCGCGAAGTTCGAGGAAATCTCGTCCAAGTTCTAACCAGATCGGAGGTCCGTTCCCACAGGGAATCCCCGACCTGACAGCGGCGGGTCAGTCGCCCTAGTCACAAATACCACTGGCAGAAAAACACCGTTGCTATCCTACGACTGATGTTGTAGGGTTGGCCACGGTGCGAGAGCGGTTTTGCGAAGCGTGTCGCCCCTTGAGCACCACGCCTCTCAGAACCGCTCTCGTGGCAAGGGATGACTTTCCTCGTACAAGGTCGTCTTCACCGGTAATGCTCCGGCCTTCGTCAGTTCGACCGACCACCAGCCGGTGTCTCGGCATGTCCTATAATTTATCAGGAGGTTTAGGTGGAAAGTCTCAAGCGCGCAGCCGGAAAGTTCATCAGAGAAGAGGAAGGCGCCGCACTCGCGGAGTACGCTATTCTTGTAGCTTTCATCGCGATCGTATCGATCACGATCATAACGACGTTCGGCGGGAAGATCTCCGCGAAGTTCCAGGAGATCAGCTCAAAGCTTTAAGATCCGCAGAATGAGGTTGTTTGACGGAGCTCCGGTCGGCGTGCTAGCGGGTATCGTTTTCACGACGCTGCTCGTCGTGGCCGCCGTCGGGGACATCCGGCATCGCCGAATTCCCAACTCGCTTGTAGCGACTCTCGCCGTATTGGGCGTCGTGTTTTCCGTTTATGGCCAAGGCGTTACCGCTGGTCTGCTCACCGCAGTTCAAGGGTTCGCCATCGGCCTTGCGGTCTGGTTACCGTTTTACCTGGTGGGGTGGCTTGGTGCGGGTGACGTCAAACTGTACGCTGCGGCGGGCGCGTGGCTTGGCCCCGCACGGACCCTGGAAGGAGCGCTGATAGCGGCCCTCGTTGGTGCACTGCTGGCCTTCATCTGGATGCTGAAGTCTCAAGGCGTTGGCAAGGCGCTCGCCACCCTTGGCATCGCAGCGGGGTCGCCAGGTATCCTGGCGAGTGGGCGAGATACGGTGAGGACGCGGCCTACCCTTCCTTATGGAGTGGCCATCGCCCTCGGCGCCATCTGCGCGGCCTGGATACCAGGACTATTGTTCGCATAGCATGGAGACCGAATGAGGTTATCGAAGTCCTGGAGAGCGACAGACGGAGCGGTGCTTGTCGAATTCGCGATCACCATTCCCATACTTCTGCTGGTGGTATGGTGCGTGATCGACTTTGCGCGCGCCTATTATACCAGCAATTCTCTGTCTACCGCCGTCCGCGAGGGTGCGCGCGTCGCTGCGGTTAGACAAAATCCGAGTTCAGGCGCGAGCACAACTGTTATCAAGCAGCGAGTCGTTGACGCATTCAACGCCTTCGGGGGGCCGGGAATCGACCCTAGCAAGATCATTATCACTGTGACCAATGTAGGGGGTAAACCGTCGCAAGTCTCAGTGAAGGTCGACAAATACCAGTGGCTCACGACAACGCCCATAAACGTGATAACTGGCGGAAAGATCGAGATGACCCGGCAGGCTATCTTTCGGGTTGAGCGCGACGATAGCTCTACGTAGTCTTGAACGCAGCACCGCGGGGCCTCCACGGGTCCGTGCAATCTTTTTTTTTCGGGACGGAGTATGGGCGGACGATACAAGTACGTGTTCTGGGGCGCTCTCCTGGTGGCGGCAATCGCAACATTCGGAGCCTACCGGCTACTAGCGGCAAACAGCGGTGCCGGCAAAGTCGTTATGCGGCCAGTCATCATTGCCAGCCGAGATATCCCGGAAGGCTCGTCGATCGATAGGGTAGCTCTAACCACCGCACAGTGGCCCGTCCAGACTGTACCCGATGGTGCCTTTTCCGCAATGGATTCTGTAGCTGGCCGTGTCGCGCGCGTCAATGTCTTCAGCGGCGAGGCAATCGTCCCGGGACGCCTTGCTCCAATCGGTACAGGCCCCGGTCTCGAGCTCAAGATTCCTCCCGGGCAGAGAGCCATGGCCGTCCGCATCAATGATGTGGCTGGCATCAGCGGCCTGATTCAGCCGAATAGTCGCGTGGATGTTCTCGTGACCATCAAGGAGGACAATAACTCGGACAGGCAGGTCGCCAAGCTCTTCATGTCCAACATGCAGGTACTCTCAGTTGGAACCGAGGTTCAACGCGACGCATCGGGAAAGCCAATCACGGCGACGACAGTCACGCTGGGTGTAACGCCTGAAGAGGCGGAGCGGCTTGCCATCGCAATGAACACGGGCGCGATCCAGCTGGTACTGCGCGGATATGGCGATCCGGACAGCGTTCGGACGAAAGGAGCCACATCTACGGACGTTCTTGCCGCGCTACGAGGATCGCGGGCGATTGTGCCATCAGCTCCGAGCGCGAGGCCGCGAGTTATCTACCGGCCTGCTCCCCAGCCGCCTCCGGTCAGCGTCGCCCCCCCGCCTCCCCCTCCGCCGCCTGATTCGGCAGTGGTCAACGTGTATCG
>JALYOO010000038.1 GCA_030856845.1 Gemmatimonadota bacterium | reverse complement strand
CGTCGGGGTCATTGGCAATTTCGTCTGGGATGTGATTCACGGGCGGGATCCCCGCGACGCCCCGGTGGAGGAATGGGGCGGGATCACCTATGCGCTTGGCGCTATGTCGGTGGCGCTACCTGACGACTGGGAAATAGTCCCGATTGTGAAAGTCGGCAGCGACCTTACGGCGCGCGCGAGGGAGTTTCTGAACGGTCTCGACCGCATTGCCCCCGATGCGGCGCCGATCGAGGTGCCGCATCCGAACAATCGAGTTTCGATCCACTACCAGAGCGCGGAGCGCCGCTGCGAGCGTCTGAGCGGCGGTGTTCCCGCGTGGAGCTGGCTCGGTCTCAAGCCGCTGCTCGCCGGGATCGACGCGTTGTACGTCAATCTGATCAGTGGCTTCGAGCTCGACCTCGAGACTGCGCAGCTCATCCGCGCGCATTTCACCGGGCCGATCTATTGCGATCTGCATTCTCTGCTGCTGGCAAGGCAGCACGACGGGATGCGCACTCTTCAGCCGCTGCCGAATGCGGCTGCATGGTTTCGCTGCTTCGACATGGTACAGGTGAACGAAGACGAGATGTCGATGATGGCGCCTGATCCACTCGCTCTCGCGGCGATGGCCACGGCGGCGGGAGTCAAGGTGATGAACGTCACACTGGGTTCCCGCGGTGTGGTGTATTTCGCTGCACCGGGCTTCGACAGCCTGGCGGATCTCGATCGCGGCGAGCTAGGCGCGAGTCCGGGAGCGGTGCGCACGGAGCTCGTTGCGGCTGCTCACTCGCGGGATTTTCAGGGGGGTGATCCGACAGGGTGCGGGGACGTCTGGGGCGCCACATATTTCTCGCGCCTCCTGGCGGGCGATTCCGTCGCGTCGGCGATGAAAGCGTCGGCGCGGGCGGCGGCCCGGAATGTTGACCACCGCGGAGCCACCGGGCTCGCGCGACACCTGCGAGGAGAGCTCAGCGTCAAGTGACGACAATCATCAGTGTACCGTCTTCACTCGACGATCAGTCATTCGAGCACATCTTCGACCAGCTGGCGGCTCTTCCTTCTGACGAAAAAATACTTGTCGACGCGCGGAGAACCCGTTGGGCCTCTCCCTACGGATTGACCGCTCTCCTGGCTGTTGCCCAGACGCGACTGGAGCGGCCGGCGCTCGCCGTGCCGGAACACGAGGACACCGCCTCGTACTGGGCGAGGGCGAGTTTTTTTCGGCATGCCGCAACCGTCTACGAAATCTCCGGGAAGGTGCCCCGCACACGCAGCACCGGCGAGTCGAGCGTATTGCTGGAGGTAACGCCGGTCTCACAGACCGCCGACATCCATACGGTAGTCGAGAACATTCAGCAGCGCGCGCAGTTCATTCTTCAGGAAAGGCTGCATCTCGAATCGTCCGTGACGATGCGCTTCACGATGGCACTCTCCGAGGTTTGCCAGAATGTCATCGAGCACGCTGGAACCGGGGGCTGGGTAGCGGTTCAGGCCTATCGCTGGCAGCAGCGAACGGGACGATCCGTTGTCGTCATCGCCGTGTGCGACGCGGGAATGGGATTCAGGAAATCCATGGAGTCGTCACAGGGTCCACGGCTGACGGACCGATGGGATGACGGCATGGCGTTGGAGGAAACGGTGATGAAGGGTGCGACGCGGTTTCGTGACCCGGGCCGCGGGCAGGGCCTTGCCGGGGTGCGCAGATTCATTGGCAAGTGGGAAGGCAAGTTCAGCGTTCGAAGCGGGACGGCGCGCATCGCTGTGGTCCCTGAGTGGGACGATGACGTTCCGCTGAAGGAGGACCTCTCGCCTTTTCCCGGCGCTCAATTGCAGCTTACGATTCCCGAGAAATTTCCCGATAAATGATCAGTCACATCGACGTGAGCACCGTGCTCAAGCGCAGCGTCTGCGACCTCTATTCCAACCTCGTGACCCGTCCCACGGGCGCGGCGGTGCGCATCGGCATCGAGCACCACCTCGATGAGATCGGCGACAGGGCGCTCGCGGTGCTCGATTTCTCACACGTTGGACTGCTCGATTTCTCCTGCGCAGACGAAATCGTCGCGAAGCTGCTGATGCAGTATGTGAGCGTCGACAATCCGCGCCGCGAGGTGTACTTCGTTTTTTACGGGATGAACGAGTCTCACATGGACGCGATCGAGGCGGTCCTCGAGCGTCACGACCTCGCTCTGGTGACCCAGCTGGCGGACGGCGCATCGCAGCTCGTGGGGATGGTGGACGGAGACCAGCGCCAGGCGTGGGAAATGATAGGACAGCTCGGCAGCGCGTGGCCGTCCGACGTCGCGGACGCGACGGGAATGTTGCCGGAATGCGCGGAGCGAACTCTGGAAAAACTCTGGCGGCGCCGTCTCGTGATACGTCAGGAGAGCGGTTACGTCCCGCTTCGCCGGTCGGGGAGTTCGCGGGTGAACGGTGGTGAGGGCACCTCCGGCAATCCGGGGGTAGTAGCGTCATGAAGCGGCTCCCGATGCCCGACGTGCGTCTCAAGCTGGGAGGAAACTATCGTCCTCACCTCAAGGTCATCGAGTTCATCGCCACCCATCGAGGCGACCCTGCACGCGGACCGCTCGTTCGAATGCGCAAGTCCGAAGCCCGCATCCGGTTGATCGAGGACGGCGAGCTGGTGTGGATCAGCGGCCCGCGCCGCCAGGAGCTCGCCGTTCTCTCGGTCGACGACACCGTCCCGTCCGGGTATGTCATCCTGCGCGACATTGCCGGTGTCACCATTTCCGAGTCGGTCGCCGTCGTCAAGCCGGATCTCGACACTCCAATCGGCGGACGTCAGGTAGGCTGATGCCGAAACCGCGCGGACCTGCGCAGCCGGGCCGGGCGACGATCGCCGTGCGTGGCGGTGTGCCTCCACGGGCTGCGGGTTCGCCCGTGTCGTCGCCTCTCTTTCAATCGGTGAACTTTGTTCAGGACTTCGGCACCGCCGAAGGACTCATGTATACGCGGTACGGCAATACTCCGAATGAGGAGATAGTTCAAAAGCGGATCGCCATGCTGGAAGGGGCAGAAGCGGCGCTGGTGCTTTCGAGCGGCATGGGGGCAACGGCCTGCGCGCTTCTCGCGCTGTTGAGGCCGGGCGATCACCTGCTGTCGAGCTCGTGGATCTACGGTGGTACCCGCACGCTCTTCACCGATGAGTTCGCCTCGATGGGAATCGAGGTGAGCTTCGCCGACCCCGATGAGCGGCGCGTCTGGCGAAACACCATGCGCCAGAATACGCGGGCGATCTTCGTCGAGTCGCCGGTAAATCCCACATCGCGCGTGCTGGATCTGACCCAGCTGGCCATACTCGCAAAGCTCAGGGGCGTCGCGCTGGTAGTCGATTCCACTCTTGCCAGCCCGATCAACTCCCGCCCCATCGCTCACGGCGCCGATGTCGTCATTCACTCGGCGACCAAGTATCTGAACGGACATCACGACATTCTCTGTGGCGTCGTTGCGGGTACCGCGTCCTACATAGACGAGGTGAAGCAAAAGATGATGGTCTGGGGACAGGCGCCGGACCCGTTCGCCTGCTGGCTGCTGGAGCGTGGACTGAAGACACTCGATGTCCGGGTGAAACGCTCCAACGAGAACACGATGCGCGTCGCCGAATGGTGCGCGGGCCGCTCGGATATATCCATGGTGCACTATGCTGGATTACCCGCGCATCCCGATCACTCTATTGCGAAGAAACATCTCGATGGGTTTGGGGGCTTGATGTCGATAGAGCTCACCGGTGGCGCGGTCGCTGCCGACCGCTTCGTGCGAAAGCTCAAGATGATAACGCACGCCTCCAGCCTTGGTGGGGTCGACACCCTCGTCGTCGAGCCGCGGTATAGCTCTCACGCTCACATGACGAGCGAGCAGCGCGCGGCGATCGGCATCCCCGACGGCTTTCTCAGACTCAGCATCGGCATCGAGGACGTGGACGACATCATCGCCGATATCGAACAAGCGCTGCAGTAGCCGAGGATGATTCGACTTCAGGACGTTGCGAAGGAGTATACGCACACACGTATCGCGCTCAGCCACGTCACCTGCCAGATAAAGCGCGGCGAGTTCGTTTTCCTCATCGGCCCGAGCGGCTCCGGCAAGACCACCATTCTCAAGCTGCTCTACATGGAAGAGAAGCCGAGCCATGGTGAGGTATGGGTGAACGGCGTCCACGCCAACAGCGCGAAGCGAAAGGAGATCTCACAGCTGCGGAGAAAGCTTGGGATAGTGTTCCAGGACTTCCGGCTGCTCGAGGATCGGACCGCGGAGCAGAACGTTGCGTTTGCACTCGAAGTGACCGGGGCGCCGGGGGCGACGATTCCTCAGCGCGTCACGCGTGTCCTCACGCAGGTGGGCCTGGCTTCAAAGGGGACGCATCTACCGCGACAGCTGTCGGGTGGCGAACAGCAGCGCGTCGCCATCGCGCGCGCTCTCGTCAACGATCCCTATTTCCTCCTCGCCGACGAGCCGACCGGAAATCTCGACGAGCGCGCGACACGTGGAGTGTTTCAGCTGCTTCGTGACATCAATGCGGCCGGCACATCCGTCATAATGGCAACTCACGACCTCGAGATGGTGCGCCGCGCGGACGAAGCGCGCACCATCGAGCTGAATCACGGGCGCGTGGTCTTCGATTCGGCGGAGACCCCGCCTCCGGAAACGCGATACACACCTTTGCTTGGCCAGTCGGCACTGGGCGGACCCAACGAAGACCACTGGCCTCCGCCTCCCGGAGGCGGGCGCTGATGCTCGCCATACGCGAAGCAGCGAACGCCACGCGACGCGCCCCGCTGCTCAGTCTTCTTGGCATTGTGACGATTGCTTTCTCGCTGTTCGCGTTCGGGCTGTTTGCTCTGGTGGCGGTCAACATCCGCCATGCGCTGCGGGGGGTCGAGGAGCGCGTTGAAGTACGGGCGTTCGTGGCGGACGGAACACCCGCGGAGGCGATTGCCGCGGCGATGGGAGATATCCGCGCCTTTCCCGAGGTGGCGAAGGTCGACTACGTCACGCAGGAAGGTGCGCTCGAGCGCGCACGCCGCGACCTGGGGGAATTCAACGACGTATTCGAGGAAGCGATGCTGCCCGCGTCGCTGGACATTCATCTTCGCGCCGGTCTCCGCGACCCCGCCAACGTCAGGCAGGTATCCGAGCGCGTGAAATCATACCAGTTCGTCGATGATGTGCGGTACGGCGAGGAGTGGGTGGCCAAGTTGTACCAGCTTCGCACGATCGCCGCAGGCACCGGCCTCGGCCTCGGGGTCGCGTTCGCCTTCGTCGCGATCATCATCATCGGCACGACCATTCGAGTGTCGGTGATGGCCCGTGCCAGAGAGATCTCGATCATGCGACTTGTCGGTGCGACTGATGGTTTCGTGCGCGCACCCTTCCTGATCGACGGCTTCGTGAAGGGAATACTCGGCGGTTTGCTCGCGCTGGTACTTACGTGGGCCGCGTATCGCACGATCGACACGCGCTTCATGAAG
>JALYOO010000023.1 GCA_030856845.1 Gemmatimonadota bacterium | reverse complement strand
CCCTCGACGGTACCCGGCACAATGAGGTCCCGATCGGGGCGATTCTCGTTCGGGGGCGGTCAATTGTTGCTGGGGCGAACAACAGAACGGTTCGGGATCAGGATGCAACCGCGCACGCTGAGCTGATCGCAATCCGGGAAGGGTGCGCCGCTCTCGACCGTTGGCGACTGGACGATTGTTCTCTTTATGTCACACTCGAGCCATGCGCGATGTGCGCGGGGGCGATTGTGCTGGCGCGAGTGAAGCGGGTGGTCTTTGGGGCGTGGGATGAGAAGGCGGGGATGGCGGGCTCAATCACCGACCTGCTTCGGCATCCGAAGCTTAATCACACGCCGGAGGTGCAGGGCGGGTTGCTCGAGGACGAGTGTGCGCTGATGCTGTCCGAATTCTTTGACGATCGCCGTTTGCCCGCGCCGTGAACGTGATAACGCGGTCCGTTGATTCAGATGTTATTGCCGGGTAGGTTTCGGTTTGTGTTGGACAGGTGGCCGAGTGGTTGAAGGCACCGGTCTCGAAAACCGGCGTACCGGCAACGGTATCGAGAGTTCGAATCTCTCCCTGTCCGTTCCGTCTCGCGTGGGCCTGAGGATGCTCGGGCCTTTTGGTTAGGTGGGGAAGAAAAACGATGTCGGGACGGGTGGCCGAGTGGTTTAAGGCGCACGCCTGGAAAGTGTGTGTACGTTTATAGCGTACCGTGGGTTCGAATCCCACCCCGTCCGTTCCACGCCCGAGTTTGACGTCAGAGGGGCGGCTTGTGCTGAGAAAGATGCTGCCGGACAAAAAGACTATAGGCGCTGCCGGACAAAAGGACTGACGAAGCGATCGGGCGGCAGGTCTCATCAGAATATTTACCTGACCTTCTTCAAACCGGTACGCAATGGCCTGCACCGTGCATCAGGGCCGCTAGTTGCGGAGGGCCTTTATGCAAGGCGAAGACAAGCGGCTCAAGGAGCTGATGGCGGACCTGCGCGTGCGCCTGAAAAATGTCTGCAGTGGGATGCCCCAGGACGAGTTCGAGAAACTCGTGCGGCACATCGCGCGAAATGCGCGGAACGCGGAACTGAGGGCGCTCCAGTGGAAGCCGCCGGTGCCGGAAGTGGTCCCTCCGAAGCGTCCACGATAAGGAAATGGCGTCGACCGCCCCATTCCGATAAGAAAACGGCGTTGACTTGGATTCCACCGAGCCGTACGTATGGCTCAATGGAAACCGCATCCTTCGGCGTGCCTCCAGTGATGCCTCCAGAAGAGCTTTATCAGGCCTTGAGAGCCGATGTTGCTTCCCGCCTCAACAGCGTTTGTGCGGACTGGTCCGCCGAGGAGTTCGAAGCAATTGTCGAAAAGGTTGTCAGGTCCGAGCTCAAGTACAGGTCGCCGACGCGCCGCCATCTGGCCCCTGATTAACCGCGCCGTCGGCTAGTTATCGCCGAATGTGGCGCGGAGCTTTTCGAGGAGATTCTCCTGTCCGGATCCGTCGCCTGCGCCGTCACCCCCAGTATCGCGAGCGGCTTCAATTGCCTGACTTTCGGCCGACACCAGCGCCTGCTGAAACTGCGCCGCTCCCGGCCATCGTTCATCGGGTGTTCGCGCCAGCGCCTTGATGAGCACGGACTCGATAGAAGCGGAAACATCCGCGCGAAGTGAACGGATTGGACGCGGCGTCGAGCTGAAACGGCGCGCCATCAGAATCTGCGGAGTCTTGCCGACAAAAGGCGGCTCACCCGCAAGCATTTCATAGAGCACGCAGCCGAGCGAATAGACGTCGCTGCGCGCGTCGAGATCGTGATCCGCCAGCGCCTGTTCGGGGCTCATGTAGGCAGGAGTACCAACCGTGACGCCGGTCGATGTCAGCCGCTCGCCACCCGACCGCACGATTGCCCTCGCGATGCCGAAATCGAGCACATAGATGCCGGAGTCTCCGAGGAGAATGTTCTCCGGCTTCAGATCCCGGTGCAGAATTCCGCGCGCGTGCGCGTACGTCATCGGCTCCAGGATCTCGACCCCGATCCTCACCGCTTCTCCGATGGGAAGGCGTGGCTCTCTCACGAGGCGGTCGCGGAGAGATTGGCCTTTGACGTACGTCATCGCGTAGAACGGCCGCCTGTCGTGCATTCCCGCCTCGAGAACTTTCGGGATGCGCGGATGAACGAGCTCAGAAACGATCTGCACTTCGAGCAGGAAGCGTTCAGTTGTGACCGCGTTTCCGACTTCCGGGCGGAGCAACTTGACGGCGACGAGAGTTCCGTTCATCGTGTCGGTACACAGGAATACGGTCGCCATGCCGCCGCGCCCGAGCTCGCGTTCTATTCGATACCGGCCGGCAATGGTTCCGCCGGACGGGCCGCCGCCGTCTCCGGGACTGGCGTTCAGACAGCGTGCGGCGCGAGGGAAAGCGACTGGTCGCGCCGAAACGGCTTATCGCTTTGATGCGGCATCGAAATCCATATTACGGCGCTGCCGCAGGAGCCCGCAACAGGCGAGCTGCCACTGCGAAATGTCCGGGCCTGGCGCCCACGGCAAAGGGGCACGCAACCTCGCGTGCCCCTTTCCCAGCGGACCACCGCAATCCGCATTGCCTACGGTGGGTTCGCCATTCGTGGCTATTGACGCGAAATCGTTACGGCTGGACGGCGATGCTCAGCAGAGCCGATTTCGTCTGAGCGAAGAAACCAATCTTCGTCGCGGCGCCGGTGTCCAGGTCGACCGTGTAGAGAGTCGATTTTCCGGATGGGGAATTGCTCAACGCCGCGTATGCCGTTCCCGTGGCGTTGCTGATGTCGAAGCCCGCGAGAAGCCCTGCATCAACTCCGAGCGAACCAACTGTAAGCAGCAGTCCCGTGTTCGGGCCACTCACGTTCGTCACCGCCGGGCCGAACTCGACGAGGACATCCTGTGCTACGTCGATCGCGTACAGCTCCGTGCCAGTCGCCGGATTGCTGTCGTTGTTGGTGTAGCCAGTCGCGGTCAGGTCCGGATCATTCCCGAAATTCGCATCGCCCGCAGTGTACGCAAGCGCTCCGTCCAGAATCGTGGCACCAGTTTCGACATTCACGCGCAGATTCTGATTCGCGTCGCTGTGGATGCGAAGGCGGTCAACCGCCGGATTGAAGCCGATCCCGAAGGAAGTGCCGACAAGTGCGACGCTGAGGTTCACGGGAGAACTGGCGACACCAGTAGACGGATCGACGATGTACAGGCGGCTCGCGTCGGTAAGCGCATACAGCTTTCCGATGTCGTTGGTCGCGTTGGCTCCGAGGTCGCTCGGGCGAAAGTCGATGCCGACCGCCATCTCGCCAGCCGCCAGACCGGTTATCGTGACCGTGCTCGATGTCTGATTGGCCTTTCCGCTCCCGAACGTGAGGAGCTGGTTTCCGGAGGTAAGTCCGTAGATGGTCTCGCCGCCAGCAGCCTTGCCGGCATCGGCCGAGCGGGCGTTACTTAGCTCGAAGGCTGCCGCGTCGGGACTGAGAGGTGAATCAGCGCATGCGCTGAAGAGAGCCGCAATAGCGAGTGGAGTGATTTTCCTGAGCATCAAAACTCCTGGGGTGGGGGTGTCGGCACCCAGCGGTGCGAGAGACTTGTCCCCATTGTACGCAATAGGTTGGCCATCAGACGTACGCAATTGGATGAACATCGGACTTGATTCAAATCGATGACAAAACCCAACGGGCCGAAGGCTCGTTGTCACAATCGACCTCAACCTGCCGGACTACATGATTCTCCTCGTCAATCGCATTTTCACCATCTCGCTGGCCGCCGCCGTCATGTCGCCGGTTTCTGTCCTGGCGCAACAGCCGACTCCCGCTCCCACCACTCCGCCGCCATCAGCGACCCCATCCGCGACAGGTCAACCGACGGGCAGCCCATCACCCAGGCGGCCACGCCCGTACCGACAGGTTGTCACCGAC
>JALYOO010000019.1 GCA_030856845.1 Gemmatimonadota bacterium | reverse complement strand
ATGCCGTCCACATCGTAGCGGCGGACGACATCCATGATGACACGCACCGAGTGGCGGCGTACCGCCGGATCACCCGGATCGAGCCAGAGATGCTTGCCGTATGTCCGAACCAGTTCCGGTTTGGTGTTGCTCAGGTGGGTTGCGGCGATTTCTGACTTTGCCGACGGATGCCGCGAGCGATACGGGTTGAACCACGCGTGCAGCTCGAGGCCGCGCTTGTGCGCTTCCGCTACCGCGAATTCAAGCGGGTCGTAATAGGGCTCTGGCGGCCGCCCCATCTGCGACGACAGATACTCGGACCACGGTTCGAGATCCGATTTATAGAGCGCGTCGGTCGCGGGACGAACCTGCAGTATGACCGCGTTCATGTTGAGCGCGACCGTTCGATTCATTATCGCGATCAGCTCCGCCTGCTGCTCCCAGGCACTCAGTCCGGGGCGTGAAGGCCAGTCGATATTCGACACCGTCGCGACCCAAACGGCACGGAATTCACGAGCGACGTCGGGCGGCGGGCTCGACTGAGCAGCCGCGGTCGTCGCAAGGAGAAAGGCCAGAGAAGTCGCCGTGATCGCCTGCTTCATCGCTACCTCCATCGAAGCTCCCATTCACAAAAGGCATCTCCCTCCACAACACACCGCACATGCGATGTCATCGGTTCCTGGCCACCGGCTTCGGTCAGAACCCGTCTCAGTCCACCCGTCTGCCGCCGGCAAAATAGTGCATCCGCCTGATCGAATCCCACCAGTCGCAACACCGCGTGCTCCTCCTGCTCCTCGACGACTTCCATGTTTCCCGGCTGGTAGTACAGCCGAAAAAGAGAGATACGCTGAGTCAGAAACTCTGTAGGTGAAGACTTCCGAATGATGCCCCGGTAGAGCCGCGCGCCCGTGAACTCGATCGAATGCCCTCCTGCCCTCTCCACCCACTCCGGGTCATCGTCCCTGAGCTCGTCATCAGCTGCGTGCCACAGCCTGAGCAGAAGGTCGAATGGTATCTCATCGGTAGCCACTGCTGCCGCGATCTGGCTGCGGTCTTCGTCGCTCAGTCGCGCAAGTATCGATTCCAGCACACTCTCGCCTTTCGCGTCGCGTACGAAATCCAGCGTCGCAATCAGCGTCGAAGCCTTTCCCTGCGCCATCCTACATCGACGCCAGTGCGCGACGATCCGGCTTACCCGAGCCGAGCCGCGGCAGCTCGCCGACAAACACCATCGACTTGGGCACCTTGTAGCCCGCCAGCCGCTGCCGGGTGAACCCGGTGAGCTCTTCGCCAGACGGCGGAGCGATACCCGGAGCCGCTCGCAACATCACGTATGCGCGACCCACTTCGCCCCACAGCGGATCCGGAACGCCCACCACCACCGCCTCACCCACGCAGGGATGCGCCGTCAGCACCGATTCCACCTCGGCCGGAAATACGTTCTCGCCTCCGGATATGTACATCTCCTTTCGGCGGCCGCAGATCGAGTAGAGCCCAGCCGCATCCCGAATCGCCAGATCTCCAGTGCGCAACCACCCACCGTCGGCAATCGCTTCATCAGTTCTCTCCGCATCATGGAGATATCCGCCAAACATCTGCGGCCCGCGGAGCAGCAGCTCACCCGGATCGCCGGCGGCAACATCCCGCCCGTCCTCACCGACGAGACGCATCTCGAGAAAGGGCACCGGGCGGCCCACCGACCCCGAATTCGCGATCGCCTCTTCGTCGGAAATCGCGAAACAGTTAGGCCCGCACTCAGTCAACCCATACCCTTCCCGCAACGTATAACCCGCTGCCCGTACTTCGGCGGAAAGCGACGGTGAGCACGGCGCGCCACCCGAAATGAAGTAGCGCAGTTCCGGAAGCTCCATGCCCCATCGCGCGCTGCCGCGCATCATTACCAGCTGCGTGGGAACAGTGAGGGCAACTGTGCACCTCTCCTCCGCCAGTGCTTCCATGAATGCCGCCGGATCGAACTGATCGATTAGGACGACGGTTCCTCCACGATGCCACAGCGGCGTAGCGAATACGTTGAACCCGCCGGTGTGGAAGAACGGCGTCGCCACCGGCGCGATGTCAGACGGTCCAAGCCCCCACGCAGCGGCTGTCGCCATTGCATTGAACAGAATCTGACGGTGCGGGATTATGACGCCTTTGGGAGCGCCGGTGCTACCAGACGTGTAGAGAATCAGCGCAGGAT
>JALYOO010000017.1 GCA_030856845.1 Gemmatimonadota bacterium | reverse complement strand
CGGGAACGTCACTCGCCGAGTCGAACGGGATTGGCGAAAGAGTAGAGCGGATTCTCCTTGCGAACAGCGCGGTGAGGAACACCGATCGGCGGCAGGGAAGGGCCGAGCTTGACGAACATGCACAGGGCGTCAATGCCGCGGAGATCGACGTGACGCTCAAGGAGGACTTCGACAAGGAGCAACTCTTCGAGGAGCTGAGAAACGAGTTCTCCGCGATACCCGGTACGAGCGTCACGATCGGCCAGCCCATCGGGCACCGCATCGATCACATGTTGTCGGGGACGCGGGCGAATATCGCAGTGAAAATCTTCGGGCCGGATCTCTATGCTCTGAGGCAGGTTGGCACACAGGTCCGGAATGCGATGCAGTCGGTGGAAGGCGTCGCCGATCTCCAGCTCGAGCAACAGATGGACGTTCCGCAGCTGCGCATCGAAGCCGACCGAGCCGCGCTGGCGCGTTACGGCATGACTGTTGGCGCGCTCGCCGAGGCGATCGATATCGCCTTCAACGGTGAGGTGGTTTCCCAGGTACTGGAGCAGGGTCGCAGCGTCGATCTCGTGGTACGCTTTCCCGAATCGTTGCGATCGAATGCGGAGGCGATCGGAAGCGTGATGTTCGATACGCCGACGGGCCAGCGCGTGCCGGTGTCACAGCTCGCGCGTGTGGTGACGGACATGGGGCCGAACACGGTGTCACGTGAGAATGTGCAGCGAAAGATCGTCGTCCAAGCGAACGTCGCCGGCCGCGATCTCGGCAGCACCGTAGCCGACATCCGCAACACCGTTGCGGAGCGCGTCTCGCTTCCCGCGGGATACCATGTTGAATACGGCGGGCAGTTCGAAGCGCAGGAAGAGTCGACGCGAACGCTCGCCGTTCTCTCGCTGATCTCGATTGCGGCAATCTTCCTGATTCTGTTCGCCGAATTCAGATCCGCGCGTACCGCGACTCTCGTGATGGCGAATCTGCCGTTGGCGCTCGTCGGTGGCGTGATTGCGGTCCTGGTCACCGGTCGCGTGGTCAGCATCGCGTCGCTCGTCGGATTCGTGACGCTGTTCGGAATCGCCACGAGGAATGGCATCCTGCTTGTCTCTCACTATCGCCAGCTGCTGGCGGAGGGAGCGCCATTCGAAGAAGCGGTGAAGCGGGGATCGCTGGAGCGCATATCGCCGATTCTGATGACCGCATTGACCGCTGGTCTGGCGCTCATTCCTCTCGCGTTTGGGGGCGGAGAGCCTGGAAACGAGCTTCAAACGCCAATGGCAATAGTGATTCTTGGCGGGCTGCTGTCCGCGACCGCTTTGAACATGCTCGTTTTACCTGCGCTGTACTGGATGTTCGGCAGTAGGACAGTCGAATCGGCGGACGTGGTAGTACGAACATCCGGCGTATCAGCCGGGCCGCGTCTCGAGGTTCAGCCCGGATGATGACTTTCCGGCAGCGGTGAAAGCGTTACTGTGCGGCGTCGACAGGTGACTCATGAACCCTCAGCCCGATCACAGCAACTGATGATGACAAGTAACCCCGCCGATATAGAACCTCTTCGTTGGGGTAGGAGTCGTTCACGTTCTTGGAATCACCGCGGCGCCGCTCAAACTGATTGGCCCAGTCCAGGCGGCGATGATCCATCTGGGGCCGGACATCCTTGTCTTCCTGAATTCCGTGCGACTGCTCAGAATGAAACTTCCCCGCGCGACTGCTCAGAATGAAACTTCCCCGCGCGACTGCGACTCCTGTTCGCCCGGCGTGAACTCCGCGTTTCCGACGAGCGACGATCGGTTACGTATCTGGATCCGCGTGAGCAGCGAAGCCACCTTCCCAGCGGCAGAGGCAATAGATGAATGCCTGGTGCGCGCCCGAAGGAGTCTCGTGCACTTCTTCGTCTGTCGCGACCACAACAAATCCGGGCCCAAATTCGGTATGCAGCTCGTCGGACGAATAGCGGCAGACCTCGAGACCGCTGCATCGCTCCGGTCCATCTGGTCCGAAGGTCGACACCAGCACGTAGCCGCCGGGTCGAACCGCCAGCTTTACCTGTGACACGTAGGCCGCACGATCGTGAGCGTCAGTCAGAAAGTGAAACACGGCTCGATCATGCCAGACGCCGTATCGCGCTTCGGAAAATTGCGCAGTGCGTACATCAGCCTCTATCCACCGCACGCGAGCTGAATTGTTGCCAAGGCGAGCGCGTGCGGTTGCAAGCGCGGCCGCTGAGAGATCGAGTATCGTGAGGTCGCTGTAGCCCGCGTGTAGAAGATCGTCCACAAGAACTGACGCTCCCCCGCCGACATCTATGACAGGCGTCGTGAGATCGGAGGCGACGCGCCGTACCAGCTCGAGAGAGCGCCGCGCCGTGGGCTGATACCAACTGACGGCATCCGCGGATTTCGTGAGATAGACGTTTTCCCAGTGACGTTTCGAATCCACGGTCATCCTCTCAGCGCGACGGCTCTTCGGTTACCACTACAACAGACAAGTCGCTACGGTGCCGCCTTCACCCAGCCTTGTGATTCTGCCGAGGATTGTTGGCACGCGTAGCGCTCTGAGGTCTCGTGGCCCAGCGGATCGTTCTGAAACGTGATGCGGTCTATTCCGAAATTTGTCGCGCAAGGTGCTCCTGAATGTACTCAGGATTGCTACGGGCTGGCCGCCGGGCACATTCATTTCAAGACCCGCACGCCCGCTGGGTCGGCGCTGGCGGACAATGCCGCCGAAACCTATCAGTTGCCAGCAATGCTGACAGGGAGGCGACTCTCCCCATACATTCCCGCGCTGTGACAGACCTCCGCGAAATCCTCGACCGCGAAATCTCGGACGCGTACACCATTCACCGCGAGCTCGGCGGCGGAGGAATGAGCCGGGTGTTCCTGGCCACCGAGAACCGGCTCGACAGACAGGTGGTCATCAAGGTTCTCCCCGAGGACATTGCGGCGGGAATCAGCGCAGAAAGGTTTCGAC
>JALYOO010000011.1 GCA_030856845.1 Gemmatimonadota bacterium | reverse complement strand
ATCGCCGGAGCGGGGGCTCACAATTTTTCCGCTGACGAGCAGAGCGGGATACTGTATGCCGCGTTTTACAATGGAGGTGTCCGCGCCATCAACGCGCGCGGCGATCTCTCGGCGTGCACCGCGAGCCAGAAATCGCCCGACGGCCGGTGTGATCTGATCAAGATGAACCGGATGATCGGCCAGGCATTGCTCGATGTCGGTCGCAGCGTGTTTGCGTGGGGAGTGCAATTCACTGGCGGCCGGCTTTACGCCTCGGACATGATCAACGGATTGTGGAGGATCTCCCCTGCCGCTGCTCCCTGATACGCCATCTCGCGAAGCCGCCCCACACGGTCACTGAGTGGCGGATGCGTGGCCATCAGATCGGCGAACTTCCCTTTTCGCTCATCCCACGCGGAGTGAAACGGGTCAGCGATACAGAGCTGTGCTGAGCTCTTTGGAATGGCTGTGGGTTTGACGGTGGAGGCGCCGATTTTTGTCAGGGCTTCGGCGAGGGCTGCCGGATTGCGGGTGAACTGGGCACTCATCGCGTCCGCAAGGAATTCGCGCGATCTTCCGACTTTCATCGCCATGTAGCGGGTCACCAGCGGGGCGATCAGCCAGCTGATGATCCAGACAACGAGCAATACGATCGCCAGCACTCCGCCTGCTCCGCTGCCTTTGTTGTTCGAACGTGACCGCCCGCGTCCCCCGCCGCCGAACCGCATCACCCTGAAGGCGGAGTTGTGCACTACGGCGACCACACCCACCAGTGCCGTGAGCAATGTCATCAGCTTCACGTCCAGATTCACGATGTGCCCCATCTCGTGGGCAACCACTGCCTGCAGCTCCTCGCGATTGCAGGTTTCGAGCAGCCCCTCAGTGACCGCGACGTGGGCGTTCTCCGCTTCGATGCCCGTAGCGAAAGCATTCGGGGCGGCCTCGGGTACGAGCCAGATGTGAGGCTTCCGTGTGCCCGCTGCAATTGCCATCTCCTCCACGACGTTCACGAGTCGCTGCTCGTTCTCGGTGGATGGCGTTTCAATTTCCCTCGCGCCCGTTCCCTTGATGAGCGACACGGGACCGAACCTGAAGGCGAACCACGTCATGGCGCCGGCGATCGCCGTCAGCAGTATTCCGACGCCCGGGAAGATGTGGACGCCGGTGCCTGTCGCGCCGTCGCGACTCGCCAGATACCAGATGAAGTCCCCGCCGAAGCCAAGCCACGCGAGAAACAGGACGAAGCCGGCAACGAGGCGCCGGCTCGCCTTCCTGTTCGCTTCCTGCTGCGCGAACAGGTTCCCGCCGGCGCCCGTTTCCCGAGGTAGCTCAGCTACTGCCGCGCTCATCGCTCAGGGTGCCCGCACACGACTACTTTGTCGTTGTAGGGCCCAGCGTCAGATCGACCTGCGGCACGGCGCGCTCCAGCTCTTCGGTTATCTCCCAGAGCGACGCCGGTGTGGCACCGGCCATGCCAGCGAAAAGCATCGTCGGAAAAGTCTGCTGCGCCGTGTTGTACTGTGTCGCGGTGTCGTTGTAGAGCTGTCGCGAGAATCCGATCTTGTTCTCGGTCGCAGTAAGCTCTTCCTGCAACTGCGCGACGTTGCCGGTCGCCTTGAGGTCGGGATAAGCCTCGACCACAGCGAGCAAACGCGACAGTGCGCCGGTGAGGTGTGCTTCCGCCGCGCCAGTCGCCGCGACATCACCGGTTTTCGCGACAGCGATCGCCTGGTTGCGCGCAGCGACCACGGCTTCGAGCGTCTGGCGCTCGAAGTTCATCGCGCCCTTGACCGTATTGATCAGGTTCGGGATGAGGTCGTGCCGCCGCTTGAGCTGAACGTCGATCTGCTTCCAGGCGTTTGCGGCCTGGTTGCGGAGGGAAACGAGACGGTTGTATGCGCCAACGGCGAAGAGAACGAAGCCTACCGCGAGTACGAGGAGAATGACTGTAAGCATGAACGACTCCAGAGAGGGGCTGTTATCGGGAGTGAATTGGCAGCTGAGCGCCGCGGCGGAAAGATAGTGCCGCCGTCAGCTCGTGGTATTGATAATCGGCACCCGCCGCCGCAGGTTGCTCCTACCCGATGCTGCCGACCCGACGTGATCCTTCAGGCACCGGCGCACCGCTGCGTAGACATACGAGAATCGGTGCGCCTTCGTTTCGACCGCGCCCGATCGGCGCGGCGCTGCTCGCTGCATTTGCGCTTGGTCTGGCAGCCTGCGACTCGAAGCTCGACGTGGACGCGCCGGCACCCCTGATGACCGCCGACACCGACACACTGCCAGCTCTGCCGAGCTCAACGCTGGACATCCCGCTCACGTACGATCTCTCTCCAGTTGTCGCTGCGCTCGAGAAGTCGGTTCCGCGCAAGTTCGGGGACATCGACAAGCGTATTCAGCTTCCCAACAAGAAGAGGATGCGGATCGCGTTCGAAGCCACGCGCGAGCCGTTCACCGTTTCCCTCGACGGCCAGACCGCGAACCTCTCTGCGGTGATTCACTATCAGGGTAAGGGATGGTACGACGCCGCGTTTGCGCCCGAGGTGAGCGGTTCATGCGGTATCGGACAGGAACGCCCGCGCGCGCGCATCCAGATCGCGACCGTCTTGCGCATTACGCCTGAATGGAAGCTGCGCGGCCGAACGCGCGTGGGGACGGTCAAGCCCTACAGCGACGAGCGCCGCGATCAATGCAAGGTCACCGTGCTCAACATCGACGTCACCGAACGGGTCGTCGCCGCGGCCAGAACAGCAATCCAGGACAAGCAGAGGTTCATCGACGGCAAGATCGCGGCGGTGGACATCCGCACGCGTTTCGAGAACTGGTGGCACCTGCTACAGCGTCCCATTCCTCTTACCGACAGCGTGTGGTTGCTGATCAATCCGTCAGCCGTGCGCATGGGTCAGAATCTCGGTGCCAGAAAGACGCTGGTGACCGCGTTGGGATTCTCCGCTTCTCCGAGAGTCGTTACAGGGCCGAGGCCCCCCGATGCACCGACGCCATTGCCGGCGCTCCACTCCGCCGCTGTCGGAGATGGACTTCACATCCTTCTCGAGGGTGTGGTCGGCTATGACCTCGCGACGCGGCTGCTGGCGAAGCAGCTCGTGGGAAAGAAAGTGCAGCGTGCCGGCCAGACTCTCGAGGTCGAGGACGTCCGGCTCTTTGGTATAGGCGGTGGCAAGCTCGCTCTCGAGCTGCGTTTCAAGGGCGCCACGAAGGGCCAGATCTACTTCGTCGGTACTCCGCGGTACGATGCGAAAACCAATGAGCTGTTCGTGCCCGACCTGGACTACGACGTGGGTTCCGCAAATCGTCTGGTGAGCGGTTTGGAGTGGGTAAAACATGACGACGTTCGCGAGTTCTTCCGTCGGCGGGCTCGATGGTCAGTCGGCGACATCATGCAGAAGGGGCGCGAGCAGCTTTCCAACGGGCTCAACCGCGCGCTCGCGCCGGGCGTGATTCTGAGCGCCGAGGTGAAGCAGGTGCAGGGCCTTGCGGTGACGGCGCAACACAAGGCGATTCGGCTTCGCGCACAAGCGGATGCAAACGCACGCCTCGCGGTGAAACAAGGCAAATGAATACAAACGAAGGGCTCATACGCGCAGTTGGAGTGCGCGGACTTACTGCCGGTATCGTCAACTACACTGTCGGGTCCGGCATCTTCGTGCTGCCCGCGGTTGTCGCGGCGCGACTTGGCGGGGCGTCGACACTGGCGTATGTCGTTTGCGCTGTCGCCATGGCCCTGATAGTGATGTGCTTTGCCGAAGCAGGTAGTCGTGTCTCCCTGTCTGGCGGCGCGTATGCCTACGCCGGCAAAGTCTTTGGGCCGTATGTGGGGTTCATGGTAGCGACGACCCTCTGGTTCGGCGCCAGCGTACTTGGTTGCGCGACTGTTGCGACGATTTTCGTTGCTTCGCTGGGAAGGCTTGTACCCGGGGCGGCGGACCCTGCTGCGCGCGCGGTCATCCTCATCGTGCTCTTCGCTTCGATGGCGCTGCTGAACATCCGCGGTGTCAAGGCAGGCAGCCGCGTCGTTGTCGGCGTTACTGCGGCCAAATTGATTCCGCTGTTTATCCTCGTTATTGCCGGCGCCTTCGCCATCGAGTCGGCGAACCTGACGTGGCCCGGGATGCCGTCGATCTCTGACCTCGGGCGTACTTCTACGATGTTGATCTTTGCATTTCTCGGCGTAGAGACAGCTGTCACGCCAAGCGGAGAGGTGAAGGACCCTGCGACAACAGTTCCCCGGTCCATTTTCATCGCGCTGGTGCTGGTGACAGTGCTGTATCTGTTGATTCAGATCGTGGCGCAGGGAATTCTGGGGCCCGCACTCGCGACAACTCCGGACGCGCCCCTCGCCGAAGCGGCACGACGAGCGCTGGGCAGGGCGGGTGAGCTGCTGATTCTGGTCGGGGCGGCGATCTCGACTTTCGGATACGTCGCCGGAGACATACTCGCAGCACCGCGCCTCCTGTACGCCCTCGGCCGCGACAGGCTGCTTCCGCGTTTCATCGCGTCGGTACATCCGACATTTCGGACGCCGTGGGTGGCGATCATCATCCATGCTGCGGCGTGCTGTGCCTTCGCGATCACCGGATCGTTCGCAACGCTCGCGGTCATGGCGAGTCTCTCCACGCTGCTCATCTATCTCGCCTGTTGCCTGGCGACGATCGAACTGAGACGCAGGGACGTTCGCACCGATGACGGAATTCCTTTCAGGGTTCCCGGCGGCCCCGTCATTCCCCTTCTAGCCTCGGCCACTGTAATCTGGCTGATATCGAATGCGACGCGCTCGGAGTTCATGGCGATGGGATGGATGTTGCTGGCGTCTACGATACTGTATTTCGCCATGTCGCGAATGTCACGGCGAGCTGCTGCATCTGTGGAGAAAACGGATTCGGCGGACCAAGGCGGATGGAACAAAACGGATAAGGCGGATCGAACGGAGTAGAGAACAAGAATGTGAACGGATGCAGGCCGCGATCGTGATGGCCCCGTCTTACTATGTGTTCATCGGCAGCGCTCAGTCTTTCTGCTTCTCTTCCGTTCGAATCCGCGTAATCCGTTTTATCCCCTACGCACTGTCGCACCAGATACGAAGCTCGAGTTTCGCCACGACTCTCATCGTTTCCCTAACGGACCCCCACCCGTGATGACAATCCGCCGCTTCATCATCCCGCTGGCGCTCGCGCTGTTCGCTCACCCCGCGGTATCGCAGCAACCGATAGACAGCGCGTACTCTGCTCGAATAAAAGAGCTGACCCCCACCGATGCGCGATGGAAGTTCACCACTGAGCTGGTGGAAACGCTGCCGGCATCCGCGACGGTTCCGACTCCCCTGAAACTGCTCGGTTACGTGCCCGGCACCGTCGGAAAGCTCTCGCATGTCGCCGATATCAACCGTTACTTCGCCGCTCTTGCCGCTGCGTCCCCGCGGACGCGCCTGATATCGCTCGGAAAGAGCGACGAAGGACGGGAGACGATCGCGCTGTTCATCGCGGACGAGGCAACCATCCAGAATCTGGAACAGTATCGAACCGAGCTCGGCCGTCTTGCCGATCCTCGTGGTCTTTCGGCTGCCGAAAAATCGCGTTTGATACGTGAGGCGAAGCCCATCTACTGGCTCTCCGGCTCGATCCATTCCACCGAGACGGGCAGCCCCGAGATGCTGATGGAGCTCGCCTACCGGCTGACGGTCGACGAGTCGGAAAACTCGAGGGCGATTCGGGCAGGAGTGATCACGATGATTACACCGGTGACTGAAGTCGACGGTCGTGATCGCATGGTCGACGCAGACAAACTTGCGCGGCATCTGAAGCTCGGGCCCGGCGGGGTGCCGTTGATCTACTGGGGCAAGTACACCGCGCACGACAACAATCGTGACGGCATGGTGTTGTCCCAGAAGCTGTCGCAGAACTTTATGTCCGCATTTCTGCACTGGAAGCCGGTGGTAGTGCATGACCTTCACGAATCGGTGCCGTTCCTCTATACGAGCACGGGCACAGGGCCGTACAACGATGAATACGACCCGATTGTCGTCAACGAATGGCATCAGCTCGCGTACCAGGAGATCAACGAGCTGACGCGGCGTGGACTGCCGGGTGTATGGACACACGGCTTCTACGACGGGTGGGCGCCGAACTACACCCTCCTTGCGGTGGCCAACCTCCACAACTCGATCGGCAGGTTCTACGAGACATACACCTCGAGGGGCGCCGACTGTCACACGGTGAGACTTCCCGCCACCTCAACTGAACGGCGTTGGGATCGCACCAATCCACCCGTCAACGGAGTGAAGTGGTGCATCAGAAGCAACATCAATTATCAGCAGTCCGGGTCGCTCATCGCTCTGCGCTACGTCGCCGATAACCGTCAGACTTTTCTTGCCAACTACGTTGCCAAGGCTGAACGCATGATCGAGCGCGGGCGCACGACGGCGCCCCATGCGTTCGTGATTCCAGCGAGACAGCGGCACGCCGCCGAAGCGGCGGACCTTGTGAACCTCTTCCGCGCGCAGGGCGCCGAGGTGCACGTGGCGACATCCGACTACAGGATTCGCACACCGGACGCTCGCGCGTCGCGGCCTGATTCAGCCTCGCGCACTAGCCCGCTGCGCGGCGCTCCGTCCGACACTGTTAAACAGGTTGTGAACGCAGTTGATTCAGTGGGCAGAGCCGCGCCGGCTCCCGGCACTGACTCCGCGGCGAGACTCTCTGGCCGAACTCAAAGCGTTGCAGCTTCCACGATGGCCAGAACAGATGCGCCGGCTACAGTCCGAACGGGCGACTGGATCGTGCGACTTGATCAGCCCTACTCGGCAACTGTGCGCACTCTGCTCGCGATTCAGAAGTACAAGGCGGACGATCCCCCTCCATACGACGACACCGGATGGACGCTGGACGCCCTGCGGCACATCGAGACAATCAAGGTCGCGGACTCGATGATCCTGAAGCAGCCCATGCAGCTCCTTACAACGAGCGCATCGATCATCGGCACCGCCAGCGGAACTGGCAGAACGCTGATTGTGAAGCACCTCGGCGACTGGCGGTCGGCGGTACTGCCATGGAAGGTCGGATCCCAGCGCATCAGCGTTGCCACCACCGCGTTCCAGTCCGACAAGGTGAGCTACCCCGCGGGAACATTCCTCATCGAGAATTCGTCGGCAGCAACGCGCAATGCGATACTCGGGCTCGGTCTCAACACCGTATCGACCGGGAATCCCATAACGGTGGGCAGGCGCGCCGTTTCTCTGCCGCGGATAGCCCTTCTTCATTCCTGGCTGGAAACTCAAAACGAAGGATGGATACGCTTCGCGTTCGACCAGCTCGGCATCCCCTACACATACATCTCCGAGCAGGCACTCCGCCGCGGGGGCGCATTGGACCGGTTCGACGTGGTGATGTATCCGCATGTCAGCGGCTCCCCGAGCACGCTGATCAACGGTCGGCCGATGGTTGGACCCGCGATTCCATGGAAGAAGACCGCGATGACCCCGCACCTGGGCAAATGGGACGAGACAGACGATGTGCGTCCTGCCCTTGGCCTCGATGGACTGTCGGCGCTGCGCAAGTTCGTCGAGCGCGGAGGGCTCCTGATCACTACGGGCGGCACGAGCCGCTTGCCGGTGGAGATGGGATTTAACAACACCGTCAGTGTCATTACGACGACGCGTCTCAATGCGCGCGGCGGGATCTACAGGGCACAGGCAGTCTCGCTCGCCAGTCCGATTCTGTACGGATACGAGAATCCCACCTTCCCGATTTATTTCAACCAGACACCGCTCATGTCGGTGACGGCCCGGGACACATTGGCCAATGTGGACGGAATCGATCCCGCGATCCTTCAGCAGCGAGAGCGCCTCCGTGCCAGAGTAATACTCCGTTTTCACGAGAAGGCGGATTCGCTGCTCGTATCGGGCCTGCTTGTGGCAGGCGACGAAATGGCAGGGAGGGCAGCAGTGGTCGATGCCCCGCTGGGCAAAGGGCATGTGGTGCTTTTCGGAATCAGGCCGCTGTGGCGCTGGGAATCGCAGGGCTCTTTCGCCCTGGCACTGAACGCCATCGCCAACTGGAACCACCTCACTTTCTAGCGTCGTGACGTCCGGCGTAGTTGGCCGTTGAGCAGGACGATGGAGCTAACGAGGCCCAGCCGGAACGGATAACGCTCGGGCACAGAACCCTTTCAGGGCTGCTCGTGTCAGAGGTTGCAATGATGGCGCTGACGGTTCCTGAATCACGAGGCTGGGTGAGCGAACGACAACTCGTCGAGCGGGTGGTAGCGGGTGACCGGATCGCGCAGCGACAGCTGTACGACTCCCACGTCGATCGCGTCTACCGCCTCACCTACCGGCTCGCCGGTGACGAGGACCTGGCCCGCGACTTCACACAACTGACGTTCATTCGCGCGTTCGAGCGCATCGGTGATTTCCGGCACGAGTCGTCGTTGGCGACGTGGCTGCATGCGATCGGAGTTTCGATCTCGCTGAACGGGTTGAGAAAAGTGAAGACCGCCAGGACACGAGAGGCACCGATCGAAGCGGCATCGGGAATCGGCACCAGCGACCGCCATGCGGAGCCGGACCTGAAGGCGAGGCTCGGAAACGCGATCGATTCGCTGAGCGAGAAGTACCGAACGGTTTTTCTGATGCACGATGTCGAAGGCTTCACACACGAAGAGATAGGAGCAGCATTGGGC
>JALYOO010000472.1 GCA_030856845.1 Gemmatimonadota bacterium | reverse complement strand
CCGCCCTGATGTTCAAGAAAGTTCTGATCGCGAACCGGGGGGAGATCGCCCTTCGCGTAATCCGGGCGTGTCGGGAGCTTGGGGTCCAGACGGTGGCCGTGTATTCCGAGGCGGACCGCGAATCGCTGCACGTGCGCTTCGCGGACGACGACGTCTGCATCGGGCCGCCTCCCGCCCGCGATTCATATCTGAAAATTCCGCGCATCATTGCCGCGGCGGAGATCGCCGGCGCCGACGCCATTCACCCCGGCTATGGATTCCTCGCGGAGAACGCGGAGTTCGCGGAGACGTGCGCCGCGAGCAACATCACCTTTATCGGTCCCACCGCCGAGCAGATCCGCGTGATGGGCGACAAGGCCTCCGCTCGCAACGCGATGAACAAGGTGGGTGTGCCGATAATTCCCGGCACGCCCGGTCCCGTGGAAGATGCAGAGGACGCTCTGACGTTCGCCCGCGACATCGGATTTCCGGTGATCATCAAGGCATCGGCCGGCGGCGGCGGAAAGGGAATGCGAGTGGCGACCGACGCCGACGATTTCATTCGCTCGTTCCAGCTGGCACGCTCCGAGGCGTTGTCCGCCTTCGGGAACGGCGAGGTTTACGTCGAGAAATATCTCGCGCGGCCGCGTCACATCGAGTTCCAGGTGATGGGTGACAGGCATGGCAACGTCATCCACCTCGGAGAGCGCGACTGCTCCGTTCAGCGCCGCCATCAAAAGCTGATCGAGGAGGCCCCCAGCCCGGCGTTGACACCCGAGCTGAGAAAGGCGATGGGCGATGCCGCGGTCAAGGGAGCGAAAGCGATCGACTACGTCGGGGCAGGCACCATCGAGATGCTGCTCAACGACGATGGAAAGTTCTACTTCATGGAGATGAACACCCGCATCCAGGTAGAGCATCCCGTGACAGAGATGCTCACGGGAGTCGACCTGGTGAAGGAGCAGATCCTCGTCGCGTCAGGGGTGGAGCTGTCCATCACTGAAACACCTCCGTACCGGGGACACGTCATCGAATGCCGCGTGAACGCGGAGGATCCGGCGCGGAATTTTCAGCCGTCGCCGGGAAGGGTCGAGGTGTTTCATCCACCCGGCGGGCCGGGAGTGCGGCTCGATACGCACGTCTACACCGGCTACACCGTGCCCCCCTACTACGACTCACTGCTCGCCAAGCTCATTTGTCAGGGAAGGGATCGCAAGGAAGCGTTGCGACGGATGCAGGTTGCGCTCGAGAGTTTCATTGTTGAAGGTGTGACGACCACTATTCCATTCCTGGCCCGCGTAATGGCAAACCGGCAATTCCAGGCCGGTGAGGTGGATACGAAGTTCCTGGAGCGCGAGACTGACCTGCTCAAGGAACCCGTATAAGTGAGACTCGACGTTTTCGTCTCTCCGCGCGAGATATCGCCAGGCGAATTGCAGGGACGTGTCGTGGCGGTTATCGACGTGCTCCGCGCATCCACCAGCATTGCTGTAGCACTCGACAGTGGTGCGAGAAGCGTCATTCCGGTGGAGAGTGTAGACGCGGCGATCGCGACCTCGAAGCAGTTCGAGGGAGTGCAGGTGCGACTGGCCGGGGAGCGGAAGATGCGCGCGATTCCCGGCTTCGACATGGGAAACTCTCCGACGGAATTCACCGAGGAAGCGGTCGCCGGCTGTATCGTGATAACCACCACCACGAATGGAACGGCTGCGCTGCTGGCATTGCAGGGCGCTACCGACGTAGTGGTTGCATCGTACGTCAACTACTCCGTGGTTTCGGCGATGCTGCGCGCGGCAGCTCGCGCGGACGTTGACATTTCGATTGTTTGCGCGGGCACCGAGGGACATTTTAGTCTTGAGGATGCAGCCTGCGCTGGCAAGTACGTCCGCTCCATCTGCGGTGGAATCGGATCCATCACAGCGAACGACTCAGCCAGGGCATCCGCGCTCATCGACAGGAAGTATGGCGACAACATCGCGAAGATCTTCGAAGACTCGACCCACGGGAAAGCGCTCACCGAAGCAGGATTCGGCGCGGACCTGGTCTTCTGTGCTGCGGTGGATTCGCACCCTGTGGTCCCCATCTACCAGGAACGGCAGATCACCCGACTCGGAGCCCGGGAGCACTGACGGCGTTGACATGAGGCGGCCAAACTCCGCCTCGGCGCTGACGCGCGAGCTCGCCGGCATCGCACTCATACTATTCGCGCTCTTCCTCGGCGGAGCGCTGTTGATGCAGGGGATCGCGACGCTGGGGGCGCCCGGCGGCGGCGTGCGAACAAACTTCGGCTGGATGGGGAGCCTGCTCGCGTACCCGATGGTTCGTCTGCTCGGTTGGCCGGCGGCAGCCCTGATTCCGATCGCGCTTGCCGCCCACGCGCTCAGACTTTTTGGCCGCCTGGGCCGCGACCTGGATCGCTCGTGGATGGTCTTTCTGCTCGGTCTCGTCGTCATTCTCCCGGTTACTCTCGGGCTTGCCGCCGGCACGTTCGACCTGGTGGAGGGCGGGCTTCGCGAAGTGAGTGCACTCTCCGGGCTGTGGGGCAGCTTCTCCGCGTTCTATCTATCGAGGTTCGCCGGAAGCGCGGGTGCATGGATAGTTGTTGTGCTGTCGCTCAGCGCGCTGATGGCGGCGACGCTGTCGTGGAATCCGGTGCGTGCACTCGTCGGTTCCCGACGCCTGCATGCGGAGTCCGCAGAGTGGGCAAAGGGCCCCGAGACGGCGGAACGCGCAGGGGACGACGGATTGTTGTCGCGCAAACGGAAATCAGCGCAGTTGCCGCTGGAGCCAACCCCCGAGGAGATGCCGGCGATCGACACGGGACTGATCGCCGATCTCGAGCCGGACGCTGCTTTTCCCCTTTGGCGTGCGGAGAAAAAAAGGCGCGAGAAAAAAAGCAAAGCCGGTCTTTCCGCCGATCACGACAATCGCATCGCGGCGGCGATTGATTCAACAGGCCTCAGCGCGGCCGATGACGATGACGACCTGGACGACGATCTTCCGACATCCGACCTGTTGACACCTGCGCCGGCAAGGAACGCCGACGTTGGCAACCGCGAGCTCGACGCGATGGGCGTGAAGCTGATGGACGCGCTCAGAACTTTCCGGGTCGAAGGCCAGCTCGTCGGCCGGACCACGGGACCCGTGGTGACTCAGTTCGAGATCGCGCCCGCAGCAGGCGTGAAAGTTCGACAGTTCGCCACCCTCGCTAACGACCTCGCGCTCGCCATGCGGGCGCAGAGCATTCGCATTGTGGCGCCGATTCCGGGCAAGGGAGCAGTCGGGGTTGAAGTGCCGAATCCGACATCCGAAATGGTCGCGTTTCGCGAGATGCTCGAGTCGCGCGATTATCAGCGCATGCCGGCGGCGCTCCCCATCGCCCTGGGGAAGGATCTCGAGGGGCGCGCCGTCATCGCCGACCTGGCGAAAATGCCGCACCTCCTCATCGCCGGTGCGACCGGTTCAGGGAAGTCAGTGTGCGTCAACACGCTGATCACCAGTCTCATTTTCAGGCATACGCCGAAAACGCTGCGTTTCCTGATGGTCGACCCGAAGATGGTGGAGCTTTCCGTATAC